>JAJZRM010000058.1 GCA_021802685.1 Deltaproteobacteria bacterium
CGCCCTGGCGTCGGGCGTCGGCATGGCCATCGACAAGGAGAAGATCATCGTGCAGGATGCCGTGCGGAAAGTCTGCGACCTGTTCGGCATCGACCCGTACTCCTCCATCAGCGAAGGGACCCTAATCCTCACCTGCCGGCCGCACAAGTCGAAGGAGGCGGTCCGGCGGCTGGGCGACAAGGGAATCCCGGTGAGCATGGTGGGCGAAGTCGTGGAGGCGCGGCAGGGGATGCGCTTTTTCGAGAACGGCAGGTCCCATGCGCTGATCCATCCCAAGGTGGATCCTTTCTGGAGCGCATTCGGAAAGGCGGCATCGCAGCGATAGGGGAGGGATACCGATGTCGAACGCCGCTTTTTACCGGGAATTGCGGGATCGAACCGATGTCCTGTGGGAGACGATCTTCGATCACCCCTTCGTGAAAGGGATCGGCGACGGCTCCCTGGCGCGGGAACGGTTTGAGTTCTATCTCCTGCAGGATTACGTGTACCTGATCGACTTCAGCCGGGTCTTGGCGCTGGCCTGCGCGAAAGCCCCCACGCTGAACGAAATGGGGACCTTCGCCGCCCTGCTGCACGTCACGCTGAACACGGAGATGGCGCTCCATCGGAAAACGTGCGCGGCGTTCGGAATTCCGGAAACGGAGCTGGTGAAGACCCGGAAAAGCCCGGTCACGACCGCCTATACCGACTTCCTGGCGCGGGCGGGGTACGAGGGCGACTTCTCCGACCTCCTGGCCGTGTTGCTGCCGTGCGCCTGCGGCTACGTGGAGATCGGGATACGGCTCAAATCGCAAGGGCTGCCGGATAACCCGTTCTACCGGGATTGGATCGACACCTACTCCTCGGCGGAATTCCGGGAGTTCGCCGACTGGCTCATCGAACGGATGAACGAGCATGCCGCCGGCGTTCCGGCGCAACTCAGGGAGCGCTGGCATCGACTGTACGAAACAAGCGCACGACACGAATTCCTGTTCTTCGACATGAGCTGGAAAAAGGAGGGGTGACCCGATGACCGGCGGAATCCATCCCGAACGGTGGCGGCTCTACCTCGTCACGGACGAGAAGGTGAGCCTGGGGCGGACGCACCTGGAGGTCGCGGAAGCGGCGATCCGGGGCGGAGCCGACGTGATTCAGCTGCGGGACAAGACCTCATCGAGCGGAGCGTTGTACCAGGCGGCGCTCGCGTTGAGGAAGCTCACCCGCGAGGCGAAGGTACCGTTGATCGTCAACGACCGCCTCGACATCGCTCTCGCCGTCGACGCCGACGGGGTCCACGTCGGCCAGGACGACCTGCCCGCCTCCGTGGCGCGCAGGCTCCTGGGGCCGGGCAGGATCCTCGGCGTTTCCACGGAGACGCCGGCGGAAGCGCTTCAGGCGCAGAAGGACGGCGCGGATTACATCGGGGTGGGTCCGATCTTCGAGGCGCGCGGAACCAAGGCGGACGCGGGAGATCCCAAGGGACCCGGGATGATCGCGCCGATCCGCCGGGAGTGCCGTCTCCCGATCGTGGCGATCGGAGGGATCAAGGCGGAGAACGCCCGGAGCGTCCGGGAGGCGGGAGCGGACGCCGTGGCGGTCATTTCGGCGATCGCCGGGGCGGACGACATCGAGGAAGCGGCCCGGATGATGAAGCGGCTCCTGTAACGAAGGAGGATCGGCGCGTTGGCGAAACCCCCCAAATGCGTGGGGGAGGTCGGGGAGTTCCCCCTGATCGACCGGATCAGGAACATCCTTCCCTTCTCCCGGAACAAGGACCTTTTGGTCGACATCGGCGACGACACCGCGGTGGTCCGGATGGACGGCCGCCGGGCGCTGCTGTTGACCTGCGACATCCAGGTGGAAGGCCGCCATTTCCGTCTCGATCGGACCACGCCGTACCGGGTGGGCCGCCGCGCCATGGCGGTGAACTTGAGCGACATCGCCTCCATGGGAGGGAAGCCCACGTACGCGCTGGTTTCGCTGGGGCTCCCCGCGGATTTCCCCGTGAAAAGTTACGACCGGCTGTTCGAAGGGATGCGGGATGAACTGCTCCCCCACCGCGCCTACATCATCGGGGGGAACCTGGCGCAGACCAGGGACAGCCTGATCGTGGACGTCACCCTGCTGGGCGAGGCCGATCTTTCCCGCGTGCTCACCCGCGGCGGGGCGCGGGCCGGCGACCGCATCTTCGTGACGGGACACCTGGGGGCTTCCGGCGCGGGTTTCCAGGCGCTGAGGGCGTTCGGGAAAAAAGTCCCGGGAAAATACAAGGACCTGGTGGCGCGCCACGTCCTGCCGGTTCCCCGGGTGGATCTCGGACGGCGGATCGCAAGATCGGGCGTCGCCTCCGCCATGATCGACCTGAGCGACGGGGTGGCCGGCGACCTGCACCACCTGTGCACCCGGAGCGGGGTGGGGGCGGAAATCCATGAAAGCCTCCTGCCGCTTCCGAAACATATCGGGGAGATCGCCGGGAAATCCGGCAAGTCGGTGCTCGACCTCGCATTGCACAGCGGAGAGGATTACGAACTGCTCTTTACCGTGCCTTCCGGCGTGCCGGCGGGGAAGATCCGGTCCATCCGCGGGGATTCGGGGATCCCGGTCACGGAAATCGGAAAGATCGTGCGGCGGGAGGAAGGGTACTGCCTGGTGGACTCCCGCGGGGGAAAAACCCCGCTTCGGCCCGCAGGCTGGGACCATTTCCGGAGGACGGACGGGTGAGGGAAGGAGGAGCGGCATGAAAAGGGCGCTCACCATCGCCGGTTCCGACAGCGGGGGGGGCGCCGGCATCCAGGCGGACCTGAAGACGTTCATGGCCTTCGGCGTTCACGGGATGACCGCCGTCACCGCCCTCACGGCCCAGAACACGGTGGGCGTGCAGGGGATCTTCGCGGTTTCCCCCGAATTCGTCCGGAAGCAGATCGAGAGCGTCATGACCGACATCGGGACCGATGCCGCCAAGACCGGGATGCTGTCCAGCGAAGAGATCGTCCGGACGGTGGCGGAAGCGGTCCGGACCTTCCGCATTCCCAACCTGGTCGTGGACCCGGTGATGGTCGCCAAGAGCGGCGACCCCCTGCTGGCGGAAGATGCCCGCCGGGCGATCCGCGACGAACTGCTTCCGCTGGCCACGGTCGTCACCCCGAACGTCTTCGAGGCGGAAGCGCTCCTGGAGCGCAGGATCGAAGACCTGGACGCCATGCGGGACGCGGCGCGGGAATTGAAGAAGTTCGGGTGCCGGTGGGTGGTCGTCAAGGGGGGAGGACTGGACATCGAATCCCGCGCGGTCGACGTGGTCTGCGGCGGAGGGGAACCGGTCCTGCTGGCGTCTCCCCGGCTGGAATCCAGGAACACCCAGGGGACCGGCTGTACCTTCGCGTCCGCCGTCGCGGCGGGGCTCGCGAAGGGGGTTCCCCCGCCGGAAGCCATCCGGCGCGCCAAGGAGTACGTCTCCGAGGCGATCCGCACCGGACCGCCGATCGGCAGCGGCCGCGGTCCCGCCAACCACCTGACCGGCGTGACCAGCAAGTGGTGACGCCGCCGGACCGTTCGAATCAGGAGAGGGGGTGACAAGGGGAAAGCTCCCGACGTGGATTTGCACAGCGGTCGGATATCGAACCGAAAATCCAGGGGCCAGGGGGTGTGTATGAGCGACGGCGGGAAGAAACGGAAAAGCGGCAAGGGGATCGATCGGCGGGAGTTCATGAAATACGTCGGAGCGGCGGGAGCGACCTTTGCCTTGAGCGAGATCGCCGTGCCGAAAGCCCGGACCGTGGACCTCAAGAGGTTGGACATGACGGGGAAGGTCCATATCCTCGGGTGCAACGAAATGACCTCCACGGACGGATACTGGGACAACTCCACGAAACCCGTCCTGAACATCAAATCCGGCGACACGGTCCACCTGGAAACCGGGACGCACCTGATGGGGAAAATGGTCCCCGGCGCCACCATCGACGACTGGATGGCCTGGTTCAAGGATGTCATCGCCAAGACCCCGGAAACCTACTTCTTCCCGGATGAAAAGACCGGCGCGCAAAAGGTGAGAAAGGGCGCCGGCCACCATCACCTCACCGGACCCGTCTATGTCGAAGAAGCCGAACCGGGAGACATACTCCAGGTGGAAATCCTCGATATCGATCCCGGCGCCTACGGGTTCAACCTGAACCCGGAGACGTCCTTCGTCAGCTTGGGACTCCTCAAGGAGGATTACCCGAAGGGGAAGGTCCGTTGGTATTCCGTCGATCGCAAGGACATGACGTTCGAATTCCTTCCGGGCGTCAAGGTTCCCGTCAAACCGTTCCCGGGCACGATCGGCGTGGAATTGCCGGAAAAAGGGATGTGGAGCAACGTCCCTCCCGGACGCCACGGAGGCAATCTCGACAACAAGGACCTGGTCGCCGGGACCGTGCTGTACCTTCCGGTCTGGGTCAAAGGCGCGGGGTTCAAGACGGGGGATTCCCATTTCGCCCAGGGGCACGGGGAGGTGAACCTCAACGCGCTGGAGGGGGCCTTCAAGAACATCACGCTGCGGTTCACGGTGAGGAAGGACCTGAAGAAACTGGTCGACTGGCCGATGGGCTCCAGCCCCACCCACTGGATCATGATGGGGATGCATACCGACCTGTACAAGTCGTGCCAGATGGCCGTGCGGCAGGCGATCTCGTTCCTGAACCTGCATTACGGCATGGACAGGATGGAAGCCTACGCCTTCTGTTCCCAGGCGGTCGACCTTCATGTCACCCAGCTCGTGGACTACACGCTGGGCATTCATGCCATGATCCCCAAGGGGTGCTTCGTCGGGAAGCAATATGCCGAAAAGAATTCCCTGTTGATACCGAAACGGTCCTGACGTGCGAGAGATTCGCAGGGCGCCGGCGGAAGGAACATCGCTCCGCCGGCGCCATTCTCCGGGGAGGCGCGCATGGCGCTGAAATCGAGGTACGACATCCGGTGCAGCTGCGGCGGTGCATTCACCGGAGACGTGTATGAGTACGTTTTCGCGGAGCACGATCCGGATCTGAAGGACGCCATCCTGTCCGGCGAGTTCAACCGCATTCCCTGTCCCTCGTGCGGGCAGGTATTGGCGGTTGAAAACAGGTTCCTGTACAGGGACGAAAAAAACCGGTTATGGGTCTGGGTATGCAAAAAAGGGGAGGAATCGGGAAGGGGCGAGTGGGTCGAGGAACTGATGGAAAAGACCGCCTTCATGGAGTGCCACTTCCTGGACGGCGAAGAAGAATACAGGAAATTCCTTGTTTTCGGCAGGGAAGAGCTGATCGAACTGTTGCTCAAGGAGGATGCGGACCTGAAGCGGAGGGAAGGAAGAAGGCTCAAGAGGAATCCCGCCCTTCGATGGATCGCCGATGGGAACCGGGATCCGGGGTACCTGTTCCTGCATGGGGAAAAGATCAACATATCCATTCCGTTGAAGCTCTCCGAAACGGACGGGAACCAGCCGGCGGGCCTGGAAGGGAACAAAAAATGGCTGAAACATTATTCGCAAGGTTTGAATATCCATAACCCGTACAGTTCCTTCCTGAACAAGGCGTCCCGATCGAAATGGGACAGGATCCGGGAGATGGAGCCGTCGGACGATTCGAAGAACGAATTCGACGATTTCGCGGAATCGTGGGCGCGTTCCAGGATCGACGGAAAAGGATTCAAGGGGCGGTACCCGAGGAGACGCGCATTTTTCGACGGTTTGAAGAAACGGACCGTTTCGCGGAAGATCCGTTCCCTGCATCACCGATGAAACGAAAACGCCGGGCGGCGGCGCTTGTTCTATTCGCCGCCGTCTCCTGGTCGCCCGTCATGGCGGATCCGATCCACGATGCGGCCGGGGCCGGCAAGATCGAGGCGCTCCGACAGCTCCTCACCGGGGGAGCGGATGTCGACGGGAAGTCCGACACCGCCGCCACGCCCCTGCACGCCGCGTCGATGTGGGGCCACGGGGACGTCGCCGAACTCCTCCTGTCGAAAGGCGCCGCCGTCAACGCGACGGATTGGAACGGCATGACCCCGCTGCATCTCGCCGCGAACGGAGATCACAAGAACCTGGCCATGCTTCTCATCGGGAAAGGCACCGACGTCAACGCGAAGGCATTGAACGGCTGGACGCCGCTTCACGTGGCGGCCGTTTGGGGGCACACGAGCGCGGCCGACGTCCTCATCGCCAACGGCGCGGACGTCAACGCCAGGGCCGATGGGAGCGCCGTGGCGTTGCGAACAACGGAAAGCGCCGGCCGGTGTCACAAGGACATACCCGCACTTCTCGGGAAGAAGGGCGCCGGGGTCTGGGCGAAGCCGGGGATCGGCATGACGCCATTGAACCTGGCGGTTCAGAACGGTCAAAAAGATATGGCCGAGCTGCTGAGGAAACACGGGGCGAGGGAAGACTGAAACCGTGCGCCGCCACGGGCATCCAATAATAAAACAGGGAAGTCGAAAGCGCCGGATTATAAGGAGGGCGTCATGTGCAACTGCAAGACGTGCGGATGCGGCGGCAAGAAGTAACGGGACAGGTTTCAACGTAGATCGACAGCGGAGGGGTACCCCTTCCGCTGTTTCTTCAATATCTTCCTCCCGTAGGACGCACTCCCGCTACCCGGCCGACGTGATCGTGCATCGCGGCGTTATCAGATCCGGAACCAGCTCGTGGAATCGTTCAATTGGCCCGCCATGCGGGACAGGTCGGCGACCGTCACGCGGATCTGCTCGATCGACGACTCGGTCTCCCGGGTGACGTTCGCGATCCCTTCCATGTTCGACGACATCTGCTCCGTCGCCGCCGACTGCTCCTCCGCCGCCACCGCGATCCGCTGGATCATGTCCGTGCTCACCGCCGACGCCGCGACGATCCGCTCCAGGGCCGACCTCGCCTCCTCCGCCAGAGCCACCCCCTTCTCCACCTCCACGATGCCGGTCTGCATCCCCGACACCGACCGCGCCGTCTCCTCCTGGATCTTCTCGATCATCGTCGCGATCTCCTTGGTCGCCTTCCCCGTCCGCTCCGCCAACTTGCGAACCTCGTCCGCCACCACCGCGAACCCACGACCCGACTCGCCCGCACGCGCCGCCTCGATCGCCGCGTTCAGCGCCAGCAAATTCGTCTGGTCCGCGATGTCGTTGATCGTGTTGATGATCGCCCCGATCTCCTTGCTCGCCTTCCCCAACTCGCCCACCGTCGTCGCCGCCTCCTTCACCGTCCCCGCGATCCCGTGCATCCCCGCCACGGTGTCCTCCACCTTCTTCCGGCCTTCCCCGGCGATCCGGCTCATGTCCTTCGACGAGTTCGACGCCTCGGACGCGTTCTTGGCCACGTCCATCACCGTCTGCGAAACCTCCGTGATCGCCGCCGCCGCCTGCTCCGTCTGGCGGCTCTGCTCCTTCGCACCCTTCGACAGCGTCTCCGTCGTCGCCGACACCTCCTCGGAACTGCTCGCCAGCGTGTTCGTCATCCCCTTGATCTGACCGGCGATCCGCCGAAGGTCCTCCATCATCCGGTTGAACCCCTGCGCCATGGTCCCCACCTCGTCCTCCGAGAGCACCGGGACGTCCTGCGTCAGGTCGCCCGTCGACGCCTTCCCCGTGACTTCGCTGACGACGGTGACCGACTTCGTGATCTTCCGGATCGTGATGCAGGCGAAACCCCACGCGCAACCGATCCCGAGGAGGGCCGCGGCGAGGAACATCAGCTGGGTCCTCTTCGCGGAGGCCGCGTCGCTCGCGAAATTATCCTTCATCGTCTTCAGCGTGACCTGCTCCATCCCCTGGAGGGCCGTGTAGAGCGGCACCTCGATGCCCTTGAACTCCGTGTCGACGGAGACGGCGTCCTTGCCGGACAGGATCATGGCGATGAACTCGTCGCCCTTCTTTTCGTACGGCTCGACCTCCGCCGTCACCTTCCGGAGGATCTCCTTTTCCGCCTTGCCGCCGGAGACCTTTTCGAACGCCTTCATGGACGCCTTGAGCTTTTCGACCTGGGCCTTGTAATCCTTGACGTTGTCCTCGTCCATCCGGGTCATGTAATTCTTGGTGGCGACCACGGCCTTGCCCAGCGCGCCCTGCGCCTCCATCGCCGCGCTGTACTGCGCGACTTCCCGGCGGACGAGGGATTCGTACGACCCCAGGATCGAGCGGATGGAGTACACGGCGATCCCCGTGATGACCAGCATGACCGCCGAGATGATCCCGATCATGCCGTACATCTTTTTCGAAAGCGTCATCTTCATGGTTGTTCGTCTCCTGACCTTTTTTGTATGCCGTTTATATGGCGGCGACCGCCTTCGCCATGTTCTCGCTGTCCCGGGCTCCCAGGAGCTTTTCGATGTCCAGGAGGATGAGCAGCCGGTCCTGCAGCTTGCCGACGCCCCGGATGTACTCGGACCCCGTGCCCGACGCCATGGGGGGGGGCGGCTCGATGATGTCGGAGGAGATCCGAAGCACCTCGGACACCGAATCGACGATCATCCCCGCCGACGTGCCGATGTCCACGACGACGATCTTGGTGCGCTCGTCCGCCTCCCTGGGAGGAAGATTGAACTTCTTCCGCAGGTTGATGACGGGGATGACCTTCCCCCGCAGGTTGATGACGCCCTCGATGCAGGAGGGGGCGTTCGGCACCTCCGTGATGTCCATCATCCGGTCGATCTCGTGGACCTTGAGGATGTCGACGCCGTACTCCTCCTCGCCCAGCCGGAACGTGACCAGCTGCTGGATCCCTTGGGCCGCCGCGTTCGCTTCCATGTCCTGACCTCCGTCGAAATCGCCGGATCGCTTCTTCCGGAACTTATCGGTGTTCCCGAAAGAACTCTTTAACCGGGTTCACACCGCGTTGATGATCTCTCCCGCCACCTCGGAAAGCGGGACCACCTTGTCGGCCAGGCTGCCCTCGATGACCACCCGCGACATCCCGTAGACGACGCACGTCTCCTCGTTCTGCGCGATGGTCCTCCCGCCGGTCGCCTTGATCGCCTTCATCCCCTTCTCGCCGTCGTTCCCCATCCCGGTGAGGATCACCCCGAGAGCCCTCCCCGGGTAGACGTCGGCGACGGACGCCATCATCACGTCGGTGGAGGGGCGGTAGATGAGATCGGGCCGGTTCTCGTCGATGCTCACGACGCATTCTCCGACCCGCCCCCGCCGGACGCTCAGGTGTCCCCGTCCGGGGGCCACGAGGACCACGCCCGCCTTCACGGGTTCGCCCTCCTCCGCCTCCTTCACCGTCACCCGGCTCAGTTCGTTCATCCGGTCCGCGAAGGGGCCGGTGAACGCCGGCGGCATGTGCTGGACGATGAGGATGGGGACGGGAAATTCCTTCGGGAGCTTCGGGATGACGTCCTGGAGCGCCTTGGGGCCCCCGGTCGAGGTCCCGATCGCGACGATGGCGAGACGCCTCTCCTTCCGGTACTCTTGAGAACTTTCCGCCGCCGGTTTCGGTTGCGCCCGCGGGAGGCGCGCGGGCCGGGCCGTCAAGGGCATGCGCCGCCGCCCGATCTGCTTGACCTTCTCCAGGAGGACCTCGCGGACCTGGAGGATGTTCACGGACAGGTCGGCCAGGTTCTTCGAAAGGAAGTCGACGGCCCCGATCTCGAGGGCCTCGAGGGTGGCCTTGGCCCCCTCCACCGTGAGGGAACTGACCATGATCACGGGCAGGGGAGCGGTCGCCATGATCCTCCGGAGGGCCTCGATCCCGTCCATCCGCGGCATCTCGATATCCATCGTGACCAGGTCGGGCTTGAGCGAAACGACCTTCTCGAGCGCCTCGACTCCGTCCCGCGCGGTCCCCACGACCGCGATCCCGGGATCCGACGCGAGCATCTTCCCGAGCGCGTTCCGCATGAACGCGGAATCGTCCACGATGAGCACCCGGATCGCCATCTTTTCAGAACCCGAACTCCTTCAGGAGATCGTCCACGCCCGCCTGGGACACTTTTTCGCGCACCGCTTCGCTCTCTTTCGCCTCCATGTCGATCTTCAGGCCGAAGGCCGCCACCATCCCGACGAGCTCCTTTTCGATTTCGCCGACGAGCTGGATGACCTTGTTGATCGTCTGTCCCGTGATGTCCTGGAACGACTGGGTCGTGATGATCTCGGTCAGGTCGTCCTCGAACCGGTTCTTGAAATCCTTCATGTATTTCACGGCGTCGTCCGGCCCCTGGAGCTTCCGGATCTGCGCGGAGAGCTCGTCCATCTGGAGGAGGTGCCGCTCGACGATCGCCATCGTCTTGTTGGCCGCCTCCTCGGTCTTCTGGACGCAGTACTGGAGCCGGTCGACGGCGCTCGGGACCTCGTGGGACACGAGGGAGGAGATCTTCGGGTCGATGGCCTCCTTGAAGCTTTTCAGGGAGTCGTGCAGCCGCCTCGTGACCTTGCCGACCTCCTTGAAGAGGCCGTCCGAGGGCGACTTGACGAGCCGCTCCACGGCGGCTTCCGCGGCCGGGTAATCCTTCGCCGCCATCGCCTCCATGAACATCACGACGCTTTCGAGGACCCGGGTGTCGGTGTCCTTCGATTCGAGCTTCCTGCTCAGGAACTCCTTGGCGTTGCGCAGCTCATGGACTTCGATGTCCCCCCCGATCGTCTGGACCTTCCGGACCACCTCGACGGTGTCCGCGTTCCGGGTTTCCCGCACCTCGACAACGTCGTCCGCCAGGACCTCGGGGTTCTCGCACGGAAGCAGCTTCCTCGGATCGAGGACGACGATGAGCCGGCCGTTGCACTTCGCCACCCCGACGAACTGGTCGCCGGCCCCGTTCAGGATCTTCTCCGGCGGGTCGATGGCGGACTCGTCGATGCCGATGACCCCCGTGATGCCGTCGACCAGGATCCCGTAGGCGGCCTTGCCGTTGATGAGCACGATGACCCGGTCGGCCTCGCCGGTCCCGTCCGCTTCGCCGTTGACCTTCACGACCTTCCTTGTGCTCACGATCGGGACCACAGA
>JAJZRM010000059.1 GCA_021802685.1 Deltaproteobacteria bacterium
ACCGTCTCCGCCCCCTCCTCCGTAAGCACGGTTCCGCCGCCGCCGACCCCGCCCGTCGACCGGACCACGAGCGCCTTGTCCGAAGCGTTGTTCATGGCGTCGACGGCGTCCCAGGCGGTCTTGTAGCTGACACCGACCGCGCGGGCCGCCGCCGTGATCGAACCGCAGCGGCCGATCTCCTCCAGAAGACGGATCCGGTATCCTCCAAAGGACTCCTCGTCCTCCTTGCGCGCGCGGCGGCTCAGGCGGATTTTTCCCGCGACGTCACTTTTTTGCCGCGGCTTCATAGACGAAAAAGAGCGGCTGCCCGTCGATTTTAAATCCCGCGATCAGGTTGCGTCCTTCCGTTCCCGTGACGAATTCGATGAGCTTCATCGCGAGATCGTATTTCACATGAGGGAACTTCGCGGGGTTGACCGCGATGATCCCGTACGGGTTCCACAGGTTCTTGTCCCCCTCCTGGACCACGACCAGGTCGGTCTTCTTCCGGAACGCGATGTACGTTCCGCGGTCCGCCAGGGCGTATCCGCGTTTCTGGGTGGCCATCGTGATGACCTCCCCCATCCCCTGGCCCGCCTCGATGTACCAGGCGCCCTTGGGTGCGACCCCCGCGGAGGCCCAGATCTCCTTCTCCTTCTGGTGGGTCCCCGACTCGTCGCCGCGGGAGATGAACGGGCTCCCCTTCGCGGCGATCGCCCGGAACGCTTCGGGTGTCGATTTGATATTCCCGGCCCCGGCCGGATCGTCCTTGGGCCCCAGGAGGACGAAATCGTTGTACATCACGTCCTTGCGATGGACCCCGAAGCCGTTCGCCACGAACTTGTCCTCGAGTTTCCGCGCGTGGACGAACACGACGTCCACGTCTCCCGCCTCCCCGAGCTTGAGCGCCTTGCCGGTCCCCACGGCGACGACGTCGACCTTGCAGCCGTGCTTCTTTTCGAACGGGGGAAGCAGCGCCGAGAGGAGGCCGGAGTTCTCCGTGGAAGTCGTGGTGGACATCCGGAGCCGTTCTCCGGCGCGTGCGGGCACAACCATGAGGAAGAGCAGGGCGAAGACGAGCGACGTTTCGAAGAACCGCGAGAGCCTTTTCATTGAACGCCTCCCTGAGATGCCGTTCTCGTTTCGACGAAAGCGTTATATCACGGCCTATATAACGCCAGGCAAGATAAAATTTCCGCGCGGGGCGCGCCGAGCGGGAGAAATACCGGTGGAGCCTGCCGCTTCCATCGTTTATAGTCGGATGCATGTCCGACTCCCCCGGCCGACAGATGGGTCGCGCCGCGGCACTGATGATGGCCTCGGTGTTCCTCTCCCGGGTGCTGGGGTACGCCCGCGACGCCGTGATCGCGTACCAGCACGGCGCCACCCCCGAGACGGACGCCTACTTCGCGGCGTTCACGGTCCCCGACTTCCTCAACCACCTGCTGGCGGGCGGGGCGCTCTCCATCACCTTCATCCCGATCTTTTCCCGGTTCCTCGCGGAAGGGAAGGAGGAAGAGGGGTTCCGGGCGTTCTCGACGATCGCCACGGTGATGGGGGCGGCCCTGGTCTTCTTCATCGTGCTGGGGGAGTTCCTCGCGGGCCGGGTCATACCGTTCATCGCCCCCGGTTTCACCCCGGCCCAGGCCGCGGTGGCCGCGCGGCTCACGCGGATCGTCCTTCCCTCGCAGATCTTCTTCTACATCGGCGGCCTGCTGATGGCCATCCAGTACGCCCGGAAGCAGTTTCTCCTGCCCGCCCTGGCCCCCCTCGTCTACAACGCCGGGATCATCGCGGGCGGATTGCTGGCGGGGCGCGAGCACGGGATGAAGGGGTTCGCGTGGGGGGTCGTCGGGGGAGCGTTCCTCGGGAACTTCGCCCTTCAGCTGTACGGCGTCCGGCGCGGGAGGTTCGCCTACCGCCCGCGGATCGACTTCGCCGATCCCGCCCTGCGGGAGTTCATCCGCCTCTCCATCCCCATCATGCTGGGGTTTTCGCTCGTCGTGGTGGACGAATGGACGACCCGCGTGTTCGGCTCGTTCCTGCTCGTGGGGGCGATCACCTGGCTGAACAACGCGCGCCGCCTGATGATGGTGCCCGTCGGCATCTTCGGGTATGCGTCGGGGGTGGCGTCGTACCCGTTCCTCGCGGAGCTGGCGGCGCATGGGAAAATGGAAGAAATGTGGGACAAGCTGTCCCTCACCCTGCGGTGGGTGTTCCTGGTTTCCGCCGGCGTGGCCGCGGTCGTCTTCGTCCTGTCCCGCGAGGCCGTCCTTCTGGTCTTCCAGCGCGGCGCGTTCCGGATCGACGACACCCTGCACACCGCCTCGGCGCTGTCCGCCTTCGCCGTGGGCATCCCCTTCTGGTGCGCCCAGGCGATCGTTTCCCGCGGCTTCTTCGCCATGAAGGACACCTGGACGCCCACGCTCGCGGGCACGGGGGCGTGGGTCGTCGCCCTTCCGGCGTACTACCTGCTGCAGCAGTCGTACGGCGTGTTCGGCCTCGCCCTGGCGAGCACGATCGGGATCTTCGTCTACGCGGGAACGCTCTACGGGATCCTCATGTTCCGGACGGTGGGGCGAAAGGGGATCCCCGAGCTGGCCGAATACGGGAAGATGGCGCTGGCCGCGGTTCTCGCGGGGACGGCCGGCGGCTACGGCCTTTCCGCCGCGGCGCGGTTCCTCTCCTGGGAAACGTTGTGGGGGTCCCTGGCGCGTTTCCTGGCGGGAGCGGCCTTGATCTTCGCCGCCTACTTCCTCATCGCGTTCCTCGGAAGAAGCCGCACGGTGCGGATGATCCGGCGGCGGGAAGACCTGCTCCATCCGCCGTCTTCCGATCCCGGGCCTCCCCGTCCCCCGCGCCCCTGACCTCCGCGCCCCATGCGGCGGCTTAGTGCTTCAGTTCATAATTACGGTAACGCACCGAGAGCGTCGATGCGCCGCATCCGGCAAGGCGCGCGACTGAGGCGTACTGTGGAATGCTACCGCAATTATGAACTGAAGCACTTAGAACATCTCCCGGAACGCGGAAGCCTTGATCGCGGCGTAGATCGATATCCCCGGGAGAATTTCCAGCTCCCGCGCCGTTTCCCGCATCACCTCCGCGATCAGGCGTTCCTTGCCGCACGAGAGTTCGATCCCCGCGCGGCTGCCAAGATCGTGGAGCCGTTCCACCCGGCAGGGAAGAAGGTTGCGCGCGCTGACGGCGCCGGGATGGCCGCGCATCAGGATGATGCTGCCGGAGGGCAGCTCGAAAACCTTTTCCCGCGGTCCGGCGTCGGACGCGATCGCCAGTTCGGCGTCCCCCCAACGGTAGATCGCCAGTCCGTCACGCCTGCGCGGGCAGGACAACCTCAGCAGGTTGGTATAAGGACCGCCGCCGGTCCCCATCCGCCGGACCGCCAGATCTTCCGGCTCGGTCTCCTCGACGATGCGGCCGTTCTCCATGGTGAAAACGCGCCGGGAGAGCAGCCGCATCTCCATCACCGAGTGGGAGATGAAGAGAAAGGGAACTTCGAACGTCTCGAAGGTATTGCGCAGATAGGGGATGATCCGGTATTTCAGCGGATCATCCAGCCCCGATAGCGGCTCGTCGAGCAGGATCATCCGCGGGCCGGAAAGCAGCGCGCGGCCCAGCGCCACCCGTTGCCGCTCCCCTCCCGACAGCCTGTGGACCCGCCGGTCGAGCAGGGATCCCAGCTCCAGCACCTCGACCACCGGATCGAACGGGATCGATCGCCCTTCCCCCCGTCGCCTGTGTTTCCCGTAAAGCAGGTTTCTCTTCACATCCAGGTGCGGAAACAGGTGCGGGCGCTGGGAAACGACCGCGATGCGGCGGCGTTCCGGCGGGACATCGATCCCGGCGTGGCGGTCGAAGAGCGTCTCCCCGCCGAAGGCGATTCGTCCCTCGTCCGGCGGGATCAGGCCCGCCAGGACGCCGACGATGGTGGATTTCCCGCATGCCGACGGGCCGAACAAACCGACCCGGTCGTCATCCGTTTCCAGCACGGCGTCGAGCCGGAACGCTCCGAGGGACTTGCGGACGCGGAGCTCGAGACGCATTCTCAAACTTCCCCGGCCGACCGGCGCGCGAGTCCTTCGTGGAGGAACAGCACCGCCACCGAAATGACGACGGACACGGCGCACAGGCCGGCCGCCGCTGATTCCCCTCCCGGCGCGGAGGCGTAGTCATAGATGGCCAGAGGCAAGGTCTGCGTCACGCCGGGGATGTTCCCCGCGACCAGGACGGTCGCGCCGAATTCACCGAGGCTCCGGGCGAACATGAGGGACGACCCGGCGAGGATTCCCCGGAAAGAGAGCGGCAGCACCACCGAGAAGAACGCGTCCACCCGGGTGGCGCCCAGCGTGCGCGACACGCGGATCAGCTCCCGGTCGATCGTCTCCATCGAGATCCGTATCGCCCTGACCAGCAGCGGAAACCCCACGACCATGGAAGCCGCCACGGCGGCCTTCCAGGTGAACACGAGCCGGATGCCCGCCGCCCGGAGGACCGGGCCGAGAAGCCCGCGGTCCCCCATCAGCAGGAGGAGAAGGTAGCCGACGACGACGGGAGGCAGCGCCAGCGGCAGGTTGACGAAGACATCGAGGACCGTATTCCCGCGAAACCTCGAGAAGACCAAGGTTCCCGCCGCGGCAAGGCCCGCCGGCAGGGAAAGGAGCGTCGCGGCCGCGCCGACCTTCAGCGACAGGAGGACGGCGTCAAGGTCCGCCGGGGCGAAGGGGAACATTTCTTAGTGCTCCAGTTCATAAATACGGTAACGCACCGAGAGCGTCGATGCGCCGCATCCGGCAAGGCGCGCGACTGAGTTGGCGGGGGACACTCCTGGTGTTTTCGTCGAGAAAACCAGGAGTGTCCCCCCTCATCGCAAGGAGCGCCCCTCTCTCGGACAACGTACGTTTCCTGGGGTACCCCCGGATGCCGATACCAAGTACCTTCCTCGGCACGAGGGGCACAACTCCGCCGGGGGCGGCCGGCGCTCGAATGCTACCGTATTTTTGAATTGGAGCACTCAGTACCCGCTACCGGGTCGAGAACCCGTGCCGTTCCAGCGTGGCCCTCGCCTCGCCCGACCGGAGCCACTCGAAGAACGCCCGGGCCTCCGCCTTCCCGGCTCCGGAAACGGTGAGCGCCCCGGGGTACGCCACACGGTCGCAGAGATCCTGCGGGACGACGAAGAAGACCGTAACATCCCGGGACCGGAGGACGTCGGTCCGGTAGACGAAAGCGCCGTCTACCTCGCCCCGCTCGGCGTAAAGCAGCGCTTCCCGGACGTCGCGCGCCATGACCATCTTCCTTTCCATCCGCCCGGCGATTCCCGCCCGGATCATCGCCTGGGTGGCATACTCCCCGGCGGGCGAGCTTGCAGGGCTGCCGACGGCGATTCGTTCGAGGCCCGGAAGGTCCGCCATCCCGCGGACGTGGACGGCCCGTTTCCCGACAAAAACCAGGGTATTGTAAACTATCGTGCTGACGGACCCCGGTTCCACCGCCTTTTTCCCCTTCAGCAGGTCCATCCATTTCCGGTTCGCGGAGATGAAGATATCGCACGCCGCACCGGCCTCGATCTGCCGGGCAAGCGTCCCCGATCTGCCGAAATTGCGACGGATCGTGACTCCGGGGTGCGTATTTTGGTACCCGTCCGCAAGCTCGTTGACCGCGTCCCGGAGGCTTTGCGCCGCGGCCATATGAATCTCCCCGCCCCACGCGGCCGGGGAAAGGAAAACAACGGCGGCGAGCAGGATCCCCGCCGCCGTTCCCGCCCCGCTCATCCGACGTGGTTCCAAGGTGTTTGCGCGAGCGGACGGTAGCCGTTTTCCACTGCCCAGACATCCAGGTGGATCATGCCCGCGGCGGCGATCTCCATGGGGGGCGTCGAGGGGGTTTGCCGCAGATCGATGCAAGGCAGGTAACACCGGCATTCGAGGCACACGTCGACGCGCTCGCCGGGTACGCCATCCGCCTCGTAGAACATGCGCTTTTCGTGGTCGTCGGTGCGGCAGACGGGGCACATGTTCCGGGGAATTCCCCACCGGTACCCGCACAAGGAACAGTGCAGGTACCGCTTCCCGCCGCCGCCGCGCAGGAATTCCGACCCGAGGTCCCCGGCCCGAGTCAAGTAGCTGATGTCGGGCATGGACCTGCAAACCGGGCAGTACCCGTTGGCCCAATCGATCCCGGCCAGATCCGGCCGGGCGGAAACGGCCACCCAACCCAAAGCGGGAGCCAGCCCGGAGCGGACGGCGAGGTCCAACGCCCAATCGTCGGCGCCGATGGATCTCGCCGCTTCCCGGAACGTTGCATGATCCCCATCGAGCAACGCCCCCGACAACGCGGAAAGGTTCCGTCCGCCGTTCGGATCCGCGATGCGGGACACCCGTGGGCCGAGGTGCGCGAAATACTTTCCCAGCACCTCGAGCATCGGCGGGAAACAACGGCGAAGCGCCTCCTGCAGGAGGAAAACGTTCATCCCGTTGCACAGGGGGGCGCCCCGATCGAGGCGGGAACCGTCCACCTCGACCGGGCAGGACCCGCCCTCCCGAACGAGCGTTTCCACCAGCCGGGTTTTTTCCCGGCAGATGGCGGCAAGCGGCCGCAGGATCGCCTCCAGGAACGGCCGGATGCCGAGCAGCGTTTCAACGGACGAGCCGATGTCGTCCCCGGGACGATCGGGAACCATCGGATCGGTCATTTCGGTGCGCTCCTTTCGCTATCCCCGGGCGACGGTGTCCACGGACTTTTTCAGCGGCGAAAACAGCCAGGCAAGGAACTGCTGGCGGCCCAGGGGTCCTCCCTCCGGGACCGCGGCATATTCGTAATACCGGGCCGGTTCGTCGATGAGCAGGTAGATGACGTTGACGCTGTCCGGATCCACCAGCCGGGCCTTGGGATGCTTTGCCTTCAATTCCTGCAGGCGTTTCTTCGCAAGGGCCAGCATATCGGTTCGTTCGCCGAAGTTCATCGTGCCGGTCGGGCAGACCTTCACGCAGGCGGGCGGCATTCCCCGGACCACCCGCTCGTTGCACATGGAGCACTTGACCATGGCGCCCGTGTCGGGATTTCGCCGCGGGACATTGTAGGGGCAGAACTTCCGCACCTTTTCGAAGGCCGCGGCGGACAGCTTCTTCGATTTCGGAGTGAAGATCACGGCGCCGGTTTTCCCGTCCCGGACGACGGCGCCCTTCACGTGCTCATCCGCCTCCATCTTGCAGGGCGGCTCCTCGCAATGGCGGCACTGGTCGGGGAAAAAGTACCAACGGACGGTGTCCCCGTCGAGGTGCTCGCTGAAACGCACGACCTTGTAGTTGTACGGGTTGAGGTCGGGAGGGTTCTGATGGCTGCCCGTCTGCCGGGTATCGTTGGCAGGCAGTTCGTGCCATTCCTTGCATGCGACCTGGCAGCCGCGGCAGGCGGTGCACCGCGACGTATCCACGAAAACGACTTTCGACATGACGCGCTCTCCTTATGGTCAGGCGGTCCCGCCCGTTTTGTCCGACTTGCGCAGGTTGACCTGGCACGCCTTGAGTTCGAAGATCGTCGTGTTGGGATCGGCCACCGACGGCGTAAGACGGTTGGCCGCACCGCGGCTTTTCGGCGTGGACCAGCCGAAGCAGAACGGCATGCCCACCAGGTGGACCGTCTTGCCCTGCACGGTGAACGGACGGATGCGCACCGTGACCATGGCGACGGCCTTGACCTTGCCGCGGACGTTTTCCACGATCACCTCGTCCCCGTTTTTGATCCCCTTCTCCTTGGCCAGTTCGTGGCTCATCTCCACGTAGAGCCCCGGCTCGGCTTCAAGCAGCGCAGGGACGTTTCGGGTTTCGCCGCCTCCGCACCAGTGCTCGGTGAGGCTGTAGGTCGTCAGCACGATGGGGTAGGCGGGGTCTCCCGGTTTGGCCAGCGGATCCAGGTCGCTGGAGACGGATTTATAGACCGGGCTGCTGAGCTGCCGCGAGAACGGGTGGGCGGTCAGCGGCGTTTCCACGGGTTCGTAATGCTCGGGGAACGGGCCGTCGAGGCGGCCCGGGCCGAAGATCTGGCCGAACCCCTGCGGCTGCATGATGAACGGGTTCTTGCCGCCGGAACTCGCCATGGGCGGCCAGGGACCGTCGGGAACGTCGCCGACCCACTTGCCGTCCTGCCAGGAGATCAGCGCCTTTTGCGGGTTCCAGGACTTGCCGGCCGGGTCGACCGATGCCCGGTTGTAGATGATCCGGCGGTTGACCGGCCAGGCCCATGCCCAGTTCGGGTATAGCCCGATCTTTTCCTGCATGGGCGTCTGCTTGGGATCCCGCCGCTTGGACTTATTGCCGTCCTCTTCGGTGAAGCTGTTGGTGTACAGCCAGTTCAGGCTCGACGTGGAGCCGTCGGCCGCCAGCGCGCCGAAGGTCGGGACGAGCTGCCCTTTTTTATACGCCTTGCCGCCAAACGTCGTATCGGCCAGGAAGAAGCCGTTGATCCTCTTCGTCCAATCCTCGGCCACGAAGGTCTCGGGCCAGTCCTGGAACAGCAGGGCTTCGGGCAGCGCCCCGCCCTCCTTGCGGTATTTCTCGCGAAGCGCCTTCATCATCCCCACGACCATGTACCCGAACGTCCTGGCTTCCCCGGCCGGCTCGATGGCCTTGTGGTGCCAGATCAGCCAGCGGCCGCTGTTGCTCACCGTGCCTTCCTTCTCGATGCGGTGCGCCGAAGGAAGGAAGAAATATTCGGTCTTGTTGTCGGCCGGAATGATATCGGGACGCCGCCAATGGTCCGTGGTCTCCGTGTGGTGCAGGTCGGACACCACCACCCAGTCGAGCCGGTCCATTGAGGCCCGCGACTTGACCGTGTTGGCGAGGGAGTTCATGGGGTTGAGGCCGAAGATGAACCCTCCGCGGATCTTCCCCTGGTACATCCGGTCGAACAGGAACATGTAGGAGTAGTCGACGCCTTTTTCCGCCTTGGGAAGCAGCCCGTAGCAGAAGTCGTTCTCCTTGGCGGCCTTCTCGCCGTACCAGCCCTTCAGCAGGCTCGTGACGTACTTGGGCCGGTTCTGCCACCAGTTGGCGCTTGCCGGATCCTTGGTGACCGGCGTGTTCGCCTTGTTGTAGTCGGCAAGCGTCGGCCAGTCGGCAAGGGGAACGCCGTGGTACCCCGGAAGGATGTGGTAGAGCAGGGCGTGGTCGGTGGAGCCCTGGACGTTCGGCTCCCCCCGAAGGGCGTTGATGCCGCCGCCGGGGATGCCGATGTTGCCCAGAAGGAGCTGGATGATGGCGGCCGCCCGGATGTTCTGCACGCCCACGGTGTGCTGGGTCCACCCCAGGGCGTACATCATCGTCCCCGCCTTGTCGGGTACGCCCGTCGCGCCGTAGGCCTCGTACACCTTGAGCAGGTTTTCCCTGGACACGCCGGTGACGGCGGAGACGTTTTCCAGGGTGTAGCGCGAATAATGCTTCTTCATGAGCTGGAACACGCAGCGGGGGTCCTTGAGGGTCTTGTCCCGCTTGGGGATGCCCGCCCCGTCCATCTCGAACGTCCAGGACTTGGTGTCGTACCTGCGTCCCTTGGCGTCGAAACCGCTGAACAGGCCGTCCTTGAAATCGAAGTCCCTGTTCACGATGTGCGCGGCGTTGGTGTATTCGGCCACGTACTCCCTGAAATATTTCCCGTTGTCGAGGATGTACTTGATCATCCCGCCCAGGAAGGCGATGTCGGTCCCCGAGCGCAGGGGAACGTGGATATCCGACCGCGCCGAGGTGCGCGAGAATTTGGGGTCCACGTGGATGACCGTGGCGCCGTTATCCTTCGCCTTCAGGACCCACTTGAAGGAGATGGGATGGTGCTCGGCGGCATTGCTTCCCATGATCAAGACCGCGTCGGCGTTCTTGATGTCGATCCAGTGGTTCGTCATTGCCCCGCGTCCGAACGACTCTGCCAGAGCCGCTACAGTGGGGCTGTGTCAAGTACGGGCCTGATGATCTATATGGACGAGCCCCAGGCCCCGGGACATCTGGACGATCGCCGCGCACTCTTCGTTGTCGGCGTGGGAGGTGCCGATGAAAAACATCGATTCCAAACGGTTGACCGTCTGGCCCTTTGCGTTTTTCGGGATGAAATCCTTGTCCCGGGTTTCCTTGACCCGCCGGGAGATCCGCTCGAACATCCATTCCCAGCTTTTCTCTTCCCACTGGGCGCTCCCGGGGGCGCGGTACAACGGGTGCGCAACCCGGTGGTTGCTGCGTGTCATGGAGAGCATCGACGCGCCCTTGGCGCACAGCGCGCCCTGGTTGATGGGGTAGTCCGGGTCGCCCTCGGTGCTCACCAGCCGTCCGTCCTTCACGCTGGCGATGATGTTGCAGCTGACGGAACAGAACGGGCAGACGGTGACGATGTCCTTGGCCCCGTCGATCTTGAGGCTTCCGGCGTAGGCTTTGACCGGCTCGAGGTCCAGGCCCAGCTGCGACAGCGCCAGGCCCGCGACGCCCGCCCCCGCCCCCTTCATGAATTCCCTCCGGTTGAACTGCATGGGAACCTCCTTTCGATGCGCTTCCATTGTGATGAATCCGTTTCCCATTCAACACGGCGCCCCGCCCCTTGTCAACGAAAAATCCAGTTAATTCAATATGTTATATATAACACATGTCCGGGGAAGCCACCTCCTTTCCCCCGGGATCCCGCATGCGCCGGGCGGGATGGGAGCAACGAGAAAGCGCTTGACAATCGGATCGCGGGTCTTGAATATGCCATTGTCGGCATATATCCAAGCGAGAACGTGACACCATGAACCTGCCGCCGATGCCCCCCGCCGCGAATACCGTTCCGACCCTGCGGATCCAACTCTGGATGGAAACGGAAGCCGGCCTGTATTTCGGGATGGGACGAGCCCAGCTGCTGGAAAAGATCGAGATCCACGGCTAGCAGGAACAAGC
>JAJZRM010000060.1 GCA_021802685.1 Deltaproteobacteria bacterium
CGCCGGAGCATTCCAGGAGCGCCCGGGTTTCCGCGGACGCCGCGGCGGGAAACGCCGGGTCCGACGGGCCGGGAAGCCCCCTGGGAACGTAGAACAGAGCGCGATCGGCGAAGTCGAATTCATTATCCACGATGAGTTCCCCGGGTTCAACCCGGACAAGCCCCACCCGTTCGCGGAAGAACCTGAGATCGCCCGAAATCGACAGCGTCGCCGATGTGAGCAGGCAGGGGATCGGTTCTTCCCACAGCGCTTCCGCGAGGACGGGGGAAACCTCGATGGGGGTCCGGTGGAGGGCGACGGCCCCCCCGCGGCGTTCCGCCCATGCGACGGCAGCCGACGGTTCGGCCGACAGCACCGCCTCGAAGTCCGCGAGGAAGGAGCGGACCCTTCGGAGCAGGGCGTCCCGGTCCTCCCCCGGGCCGGCCGGAGAACCACCGTCGCCGGCGCTTCCCGAAGAGAGGGTCTGTGAAAGTTCTTCCCCCGCCTGAAGCAGGAAGGCGGCCTTCTCTCCGAACCGGGTCCCCGCTTCGAGCCCCGCCAGGGGAAACCGGCTGTCGCCCTGCCCCACCGCGTCGAAGAGAGACTCGGCGGCGAGCCGGAACTGCTCCGACATCGGCAGGAGGCCATGCCATGCGCCTCCCGTCCGCGCTGCGGCGCGCCGGAGGTCCCGGGCGAGCTCCCGGGCACGTCCCAGGGAGACGCTCACCCCGAAAAACAGGGACGCGGTCTCCTCGATGCCGTGCGCCTCGTCGAACACCACCGCGTCGGCCCGCGGGAGCACTTCCCCGAACCTTCCCTCGTCCCCGTCCCCGCGGTTCCCGGAGGGATCCCCGCGGCGGCCGGAAATCCGGGCGCGAAGGGAGAGGTCGGCGAAGAACAGGTGGTGGTTCACGACGACGAGGTCCGCCGACGCCGCCCGGCGCCGCGCTTCCGCCAGGAAACACCGGTCCGTTTCCCCGCACGCCGACGGGTCGCACATCTCGCTGCGGGAGTTTACCTCGCTCCACACGCGGGCGTCCTCGGGCACGCCCGCGGCCTCCGCGACGTCCCCCGTCCTCGTGGTCTCCGCGAACGCCTGCATCGCCGAAAAGTACCGGGCCTCCTTCGCGAACTCGAACATCGGCTCGGACCGGAACCGCTTCCACCGGCGCAGGCAAAGGTAGTTGGAGCGGCCTTTCAGCACCGCGCACGAGAAGGGGTACTGGAGGGCGTCCCTCACGAGGGGAATCTCGTTGCACAGGAGCTGCTGCTGGAGCGTCCGGGTGCCGGTCGAAACGATCGTTTTGCGGCCGGAGAGGATCGAGGGGATCAGGTACGCCAGCGTCTTCCCGATGCCGGTGGCCGCCTCCGCGACCAGGATGCGGGAGTTCTCGAGGGCGTCCGCCCACGCCAGCGCCATCCGCAGCTGCCCCGGACGCGGCTCGAATCCCTTCATCGCCCCGGCGAGCGGACCGCCGGGGGAAATCGCCACCCCCACCCTTCGGGCGAGATCCCGGGACACCTTGGCCGCCCCCCTTACCGCGCCGGAACCGGGACGAAATTCCCCAGGTCGACCCGAAGGAGGGATACGTTCCGCCGCATCTCCCCGGAGGGGGTGAACAGGAACGCCCCGGTGACGCCCAGGAAATTTTTCAGCCGGGGGATGCGCTCGCGCATCGCCTCGCCGTACGACATCAGCCAGGATCCTCCTTCCTGCGAGAACGCTTCGGCCAGCAGGAGCGCCCCGTCGTACCCCATCGCTTCGAACCGGGTGGGCTTGGAACGCAACGCTTCCTGGAACTCCTGCCGAAACCGGTCCCCCTGGGATCCGGGGATGGCGTCCGAATAATCCACCGAGAAAACCGCCCCCGCGACGGCGCTCCCCGCCTTCCGCAGCAGCTCTTCGTTGTACCACCCGGAGAACCCCGCCAGGGGAAGGTAGACGTTGTAGTAGTTCAATTGGGACGCGAGGAGGAAGACCCGGTCCCAACGGTCGGCGATGACGATCCCGTCCAGCGGGAGCTTCATCGCCTTTCCCTTTTCCTTCGTCCGGGACTGCCGCTGGAACTTGGCGCTGCCGACCGCCTTCCGGATCACATCCGTGAAATCGCGCGCATCGGGAGCGTACCCGAGGGTCCGGACGATCCGCACGCCGGATTCGGCCGCGACCTTCGCCACGGCATCCGCGAACCCTTTCCCGTAGCCGTTCTCCGGGTGGAGCAGGAGGAGGTCGATCACCTTTTCCCGGGCCAGGAGCGACAGGACGGCGCGCGCCTCCTCGACCGGGGAGAGGCCGAAGCGGTAGAGGAACGGTTTTTCCAGGATCGCCTTCTGGCCGAGGTACAGCACGGGAGGGGACTTGCCTCCGAACGCCGACGAGACGAAGCGGCCTTCCTCCCCCGTGACCGGGCCGAGGATGCCGATCACCGTCCGGTCGGCGGCGGCCGCGGCGAATTCCGCCCGGGCCTTGTCGGGTTCCCCTGCCGTGTCCACCCAGCGGATCACCGGCGGAGAGCCGGCCTGCATGTACCGCCGGCCGGAGCTCAGGGCGACTTCCGCCCCGCAGAGGACGGAGAACCCGAGGTCCGCCAGCTTCCCCGACAGGGGAACCAGGCCGACGATCTTCGGCCTGCCGGATACGATCTTCTCCGCCCGGAACAGGTGCTCCGCCGCCTCCTTGGCGCGTTTTCCGCCGGCCCGCGAGGAACGATCGAACGCGTAGGCCGCCATCCCGAGGAACCCCTTCCTCGTGGCGGCTTTCCCCAGCGCGAGGAGGAGGTGCCCCTTGACATCGGGATCCTCCTCGGCCTCGCCCGCCTCCCGGAGCGCGGATATGTCGGACGCCCCGTCGATGAAGGATTCCCGCTCCTTCGAATAGCGCAACGCCTCCACCGGGTCCGCCGCGGCCGCCACGGCCCGGCGGTACAGCCCGAGGGCGCCGCCGACCTTCCCGGCGACGGCGTCCGCGCGGGCCATCAAGGCGAGCAGCGCGGGGACGTTCGCGTCCACGAACTTCTGGTCGATCAGGTACCCCGCCATCTGCCGCGCCTCGCCGGTCCACTGCATCCGCTGGTAGATCCGGAGCTTCAGGTCCATCGCGGCGAGAGCCAGGTACCGCGCCCGGGACAGGAGCACCGCCTTGTCCGCGGCTTCCAGCGCCTTGTCCAGCTCGCCGCGGACCAGGAGAAGCTCGCCGACGCGCATCCAGACGTATCCTTTCCGCTCGTCGTCGGGCGCGGTGTACGCCAACTCGAGGAACCCCCGCAGCGCCTCCTCCTTCCTGCCGGCGGCGTAGTCGGATTCCGCCCGGAGGAACGGGGCGATCGGCATCGTCCGCGCCGAATCAGGACTTCCGGGATGCGGAACCGGGACGGCATCGACCCCCGCCCCAAGCGGTTGCGGGGCCTCCGCCGCCGCCGCGCGGCCGGCGGAAAGGAGGAGAAGGAGCGCGAGGAGGGCCGCCGCGCGGATCCCGCCGGTCCGCATCAACCGAAGATCTCCTTGACCTTCTCGAAGAAGCTGCTGGAGATCGGGCCGGGGGACGCCTCGGACAACTTCTGGTACTCCGAGAGCAGCTCTTTCTGCCGCTTGGACAGCTTGCGGGGAACCTCGATCAGCACCCGGATGACGAGGTTTCCGCGGCGGCCGGAGGAAAGCGCGGCGACGCCCTCCCCCCGCATCACGAAATCGTGGCCCGACGCCGTTCCAGCGGGGATGGAGAGGTTCTTCTTCCCCGAGAGGGTGGGCACTTCGATCGTCGCCCCCATCGCCGCCTGGGGGAAGGTGATCGGCACCTCGCAATAGAGGTCCGCCCCCTCGCGGACGAAGAACGGGTGTTCCTGGACGGTGAGGACGACGTACAAGTCGCCGGTCGAACCGCCCCCGGGGGGCGCCTCCCCTTCCCCCCGGAGCTTCAGGCGCGTGCCGGTCTCGACGCCGGGGGGGACCTTCACCTTGAGCGGGCGGTTCTCCAGGACCTGGCCGGAGCCCGCGCAGGCGCCGCACGGGTCCTTGACGACCTGCCCCGACCCGCCGCAGCGGCCGCACGTGCGGCGGATGGAGAAGAACCCCTGCTGCATCGTCACCTGCCCGCGGCCGTTGCAGGCGCCGCACTTTTCGGGCTGGGTCCCTTTCCGGGCTCCCGTCCCGCCGCACTCCCGGCACCCCGCCGTCCGGGGGACGACGATCTCCTTCTCCGCGCCGAAGACCGCCTCCTCGAACGTTACGGTCAGGTTGTACCGGAGGTCGGCCCCCCGGCGGGTGCGCTGGCCCGCTCCGCCGAAGATCCCTCCGAAGAAATCGTTGATGATGTCCTCGACTCCCATCCCCGAGAAGTCCCCGAAGCCGCCGAACCCCTGGCCCGCGGGCCCGCCGTGCCCGAACCGGTCGTACTGCGACCGCTTCTCCGGGTCGGAGAGGACCGAGTACGCCTCGTTCAGCTCCTTGAACCGCTCCTCCGCTGTGGCGTCGGCGGCGTTGCGGTCGGGATGGTACTGGAGCGCCAGTTGCCGGAACGCCTTCTTTATCTCGTCCGGGGAACTGTTCCTGGAAACGCCGAGGACCTCGTAGTAATCGCGTTTCGCCGCCACGGAGCGCCTCAGTTCCCGAGCCCGTCGGTTTTGTCCCCCGGCGGCGCGGCGGCCACCATCACCTGGGCGGGACGCAGGAGCCGGCCGTTCAGCAGGTACCCTTTGCGCATCTCGGAAAGCACCGTCCCCTCGGCCTTCCCTTCCCACGGCACGCTTCCGATCGCCTCGTGGCGGGAGGGATCGAAGGCGTCCCCTTCCGAAGCGAACTGCTCGAGGCCGAACTTGCGCAGCTCGGCGAGGAACTGGTCGTACGTCATCCGGACGCCGGCCAGGACCGCCTCCGTGGAGGCGCCCTCCTGGCTCATCGCCCGTTCCAGGTTGTCCAGGAACGGCAGAACGGCGCGCAGCAGCCGCTCGTTGCCGAACGCCGCGAGCGCTTCCCGCTCGCGGGCGGAGCGCTTGCGGAAATTGTCGAATTCCGCCGTCAGGTACGCCAGGCGGGTCTTCAGGTCCTCCGCTTCGTCCGCCCCCCCGGCCTCCCCGGCCGGTCCGGACTCTCCGGACTCCGCGGCTTCGACGGGCAACGCATCGATCTTCTCTTCGGGAGCGGTTTCCCCGAACGGCGATTCCTTCTCCTTCTCCTCCATCCGCTTCTTCTCCTGTTTCCTTTGATTGGGGGAACGACCCGGGCGGTTTACCGTTGTCCGAACATCGTGGTGAGCAGGTTCGCGGTGTACTCGACCAGGGGGATCACCCTGGAGTAGTCCATCCGGACGGGGCCGATCAAGCCGATGCTCCCGACGGCGGAGGGCCCCTGCAGGTAGCCGGACGCCACGACCGACACGTCCCCCAGGTCCTCCACCGGGTTCTCCGATCCGATGGAGACCTGGATCGCCTGGCTGGACATCGCCCGGTCGAGGAGGCGGAAGATCACGCTCTTTTCCTCGAAGGCGCGGAGGATGCGCTTGAGCCGCTGGACGTCCTCGGCGAATTCCGGCTGGTCGAGGATATTGGCCCGCCCCTCGACGAACACCTCGCCCAGGCCGCTGTCGGCGAGCGCGCGGGCGCCCACGGTCAGGGCGCGGTGCATCACCCGGTCGTACCGGGCCTTTTCCTTCCGGAGCTCGGACAGGATCCGCACGCGCAGCTGCGGCAGGGTGAGCCCTTCGGCCAGATCGTTCAGGTACGCGTTGATCTTTTCGATCTCGTCGCCGGTGATGTCCGGTTCCCCGTCGATCAGGCGGTGCTGCACGTGTCCCCCCTGCATGACGGCGACCAGCAGGATCTTGTCCGTCGCCGCGCGCATCAGGTTCACCGAACGCAACTTCTGCTGGTCGGGCCGGGAGAGGATCACCACGCTCGCCTGGCAGGCAAGGTTCGCCAGCAGGCGGCTCGCCTGCCGGACCAGCTCGTCCGCGGGCGTGCCCTCTTCCAGCGCCGCGAGGTTCAGCTGGTCCACTTCCCCCCGGGCGAGGCTTCGCCGCAGGAGGAGGTGATCGATGTAGTACCGGAACCCGATCCCGGTGGGGACGCGCCCCGCGGAGGTGTGCGGCTGGACCAGGAACCCCATTTCCTCGAGGTCGGCCATGATGTTGCGGATCGTCGCGGGGGAGAGCGCCTGCCCCATCTTCTTGGAGATGGTCCTCGAACCCACAGGCTCCGCCGTCGAGATGTAATCCTCGACGATATAGCGCAGGACCTGGGTCGCGCGATCATCCATGCCGGGACCCATTTCATCTTCTCCTACCGCGATTTAGCACTCCCGGACCAAGAGTGCTAACTGTTAATCTAACAGCCGGCGGCAGCCGGTGTCAAGGGAGGCGAACCCCTCGGAACCGGCCGATGGCCATGGAGGGCCTTGTGCCGGGGCGGCCATGGATGGCCACGGAATCTGTTGCCCCGGCCGCCGCGGCGCCCCCGGCCGCGCGCGACTTGACGCTTCGATCCGGGCCTGCGAGGATTTACCATGAACTTCGTCTACCTCTCGCCGCACTTCCCGCCGAACTACCGCCTCTTCTGCGTCCGCCTCCGGGAGGAGGGGGTCAACGTCCTGGGGCTGGCCGACGCCTCCTTCGAGTCGCTGCGGCCGGAGCTTCGGGAGGCGCTCTCCGAGTATTACCGCGTGGACGACATGCACTCCTACGACCAGCTGGTCCGGGCCCTGGGGCACTTCACCCACCGGCACGGAAAAATAGACCGGATCGAATCCCACAACGAGTACTGGCTCGAAACCGAGGCGCGGCTGCGCACGGATTTCAACATATGGGGCATCCGCGAAGACCGGATCGCAAGGATCAAGCGGAAATCCGCCATGAAGGAGGTGTACCGTTCCGCCGGCGTCCGGGTGGCCCGCGGCGCCGTGGTCCGCACCCTGGAGGAGGCAAGGCGCCTCGCCGCCGAAACGGGATACCCCGTGGTGGCCAAACCCGACGTCGGCGTGGGAGCCGCCGCGACGTTCAAGATCCGCGACGACGGCCAGCTCGCCGCCTTCTTCACCTCAAAGCCAGCGTCGGACTACATCATGGAGGAGTTCATCCGGGGAAGGATCTTCTCCTTCGACGGACTGACGGACCGGGACGGGAACATCGTCTTCCACACCGCCCACGCCTTCAGCCAGGGGATCATGGAGACGGTGAACGAGGACGACCACGTCTACTACTACTCCCTCCGCGAGATCCCGCCCGACCTGGAGGAGGCCGGCCGCCGCACCGCGCGGGCCTTCGACGTGCGGGAGCGGTTCTTCCATTTCGAGTTCTTCCGCGACGACCGGGACGGAGGGATCACGGCCCTCGAGGTGAACATGCGCCCGCCGGGGGGGCTGACCACCGACATGTTCAACTACGCCAACGACATCGACATCTACCGGGAATGGGCCCGCGTGGTGGCGCACAACCGGTTCACGGCGGACTGGTCCCGCGCATACCATTGCGCCTACGCGGGTCGGAAAGCGGGCAAGCGGTATGTCCTGCCGCACGACGGGGTCCTGCGGTCCTTCGGTTCCCTCGTCTGCCACCACGAGGAGATCCACTCCATCTTCCGCGCGGCCATCGGCGACTACGGGTACATACTCCGCTCGAAAGACCTCGCGGAGGTACTGGCCGCCGTGCGCCGCATCCACGAAACCGCGTGACCGCGAAGGAGGGAGACGGGGGATGAACGTCGAATACCACCGCGGCTGGAGCCGGAACCTGGGGCAGGAAATGGAACTGAAGGTGTACGGGCACGCGGGGAAGCCCGCGGTCGTGTTCCCGTGCCAGGGGGGCCGGTTCTTCGAATACGAGGATTTCGGGATGGTCGAGGCGGTAAGGCCCTTCATCGAGGCCGGCGCGATCACCCTGTTCACCGTGGACAGCGTGGACCGCCAGTCGTGGATCAACGGATCCGTT
This sequence comes from Deltaproteobacteria bacterium, assembly GCA_021802685.1. Classification (GTDB taxonomy): domain Bacteria; phylum Desulfobacterota; class Deferrimicrobia; order Deferrimicrobiales; family Deferrimicrobiaceae; genus UBA2219. Next base: position 7,895 of record JAJZRM010000060.1, read on the forward strand.
CCTCCCGCCGACCGCGCCCGGCGGCACAACGACTACGACCGGTACGTCATGGAGGAGGCGGTCCCCTTCATCCGCGGGATGCTTCCCCGGGCCGGCGGCTTCCTCGCCACGGGGTGCAGCATGGGCGCATACCACTCCGCGAACTTCTTCTTCCGCCATCCCGACGTGTTCGACGCCGTGATCGCCCTGTCCGGCCTCTACTCCCTCCACCGCTTCCTCGGCGGCTACATGGACGACAATGTCTACTTCAACGCCCCTCTCGCGTACCTTCCGAACCTCACGGACCCCTGGTACCTCGACCGGTACCGGCGGAGCCGGATCGTGGTGTGCGTGGGGCAGGGGGCGTGGGAAGACGGGATGCTGGAGGACACCCGGGCGCTCCAGCGGGTCCTGGCCGAAAAGGAGATCCCCGCCTGGATCGATTACTGGGGGCACGACGTCAACCACGACTGGCCGTGGTGGCGCCGCCAGATGCCGTACTTCCTGGGCCGCATGAAGTTGTAGGCTTCGCCGCGCCCCCCTTGAAACCGCCGGTCTCAGGCGGCGGGCCGCGCCTTCCTGCTCGCTTCGGCCGGCCGGATGTTCTGGTTCACCCGGAAGAAGTTGTCCGGGTCGTGCCGGGTCTTGATGTTGACCAGACGATGGTAATTGTCGCGATACGTCGCCTGGACGGGAGCCTGCCCGTCGTCGTGGATCATGAAATTCACGTAAGCCCCGCCCGCCGAATGGGGATGAAGCGCTTCCCAGTACGCGTTCGCCCATCGGGTCAACCGGTCGTTGTTCGCCGGATCCGGATCGACGCCGACGATGACCTCGGCCCAAGTCGCGTCGCGATAGCTCCAGGCGGTGGCGTCCCCGCCCACCCGGTGCGCCGCGCCGTTGACCGGATAAAGGTGCATCGTCGACAGCGGGGTCGGCAACTCGGAACCGTGCTTCACGTGGAGCCGGATGGCCTCGTCGCTCAAATCGTTGACGAAATCCGCCTTCCAGTACCACTGCAGGCCCGGCGGATACAGCGGGTCGAACATGCCCTGAAGCGCCGGAAACGGCATCGGGCCGACGAACTCGAAGACCGGCTTCCGGATGCCGCGAACGGGTTTGAAGGTTTCCTCGAAGCGGTCCGGCGGCCCGACATAGCACCAGACGATACCGCACATCTTCCGGTGGTGGATGGATTCCGGGAACGGGGGGCCCGGCGGAACGGTCAGGAAGGCGAAGAATCCGTTGATCTCCTCGGGAGCGCCCTTGATGAAATCACCGTAAAACCGCAGGACCTCCGGGGCATCCTCAAGGTCCCACAACATGGGTCCCGCATGGACCGTGTCGACGGGATTCAGCTTGTAGAGGAACGAGGTGACGACGCCGAAATTGCCCCCTCCTCCCCGCACCGCCCAGAAAAGTTCCGGATTCTCTTCGGCGCTGGCCGTGAGGAACCGTCCCTCCGCCGAAACCAGGTCCACGGCCAGCAGGTTGTCGATGGTCAGGCCGTACTTTCTCGTCAGGTGCCCGAGGCCTCCTCCCAGAGTGAGGCCTCCGACGCCGGTGGTCGAAAGGATGCCCGAGGGGGTGGCCATGCCGAACGCGTGGGTGGAATGGTCCACGCCGCCCCACGTGCAGCCCCCCTCGACGCGGACGGTCCGCGACCGGGGTTCGACGCGGACGCCTCTCATCATCGAAAGGTCGATGACCAGGCCGTCGTCGCATACCCCCAGCCCGCCCGCGTTGTGCCCGCCGCCGCGGACGGCCGCCAGGATGCCCGTCTCCCTTGCGAACCGGACGGAGGCGATGACATCCGCCACGTCCACGCAACATGCGATCAGGCCCGGGCGCCTGTCGATCATGCCGTTGTAGACCTTGCGGGCGGTTTCATATCCGGGATCCCCGGGGCGGAGGAGACCGCCCCGCAAAGACGCCTTGAGTCTTTCGAACTCGGTTCCGTGCTCCATGATGACCCTCCTTAGCCAATTGCGGTCCGGTACCATTCCGCATGAGAGGTCGTGAACTAATAAGGAATTGTTCTTATGATATCCCCGTTCCACGGGAGTCGATCACGGGAGGAACGATTTCCACGGAGGGCGAAACGACGGATTTTGAGGGGGAGGGTCCCGGCGCCCGAAAAAGCGCGCCGGGTTTACTTCTTCTTTTTCTGCGCGATCTTCGCCCGGAGCGCCTCCCCGAAAGCGCCGATGGAAGGCGGCGAGGGAGGCTGTTCGAGGTATTTTCTGTAATCGTCCGGCTCTTCCCGGGACGACTCCGGGGCATCCGCCCCGGCGAGAGACAGCGCGACGCGGCGTTGCGCCGGGTCCACCGAATCCACCTTGACCTCCACCTCCTGGCCCACGCGGACCGCCTCGCCGGCGGACTTGATCCGCTTCCCTCCCCCCAGCTTGGAGATGTGCAGGAGGCCGTCCACCCCGCCGCCGAGGGAAACGAACGCCCCGAAGGCGGTGAGGCGCGCCACCTTCCCGATGTGCCGCGATCCCGCGGGGAACCGCTGCACCGCGGCCTCCCACGGGTCCGCGAGGGTTTTCTTCAGGCTGAAGGAAAATCGTTTGTTCGGCCAGTCGAGGCGGGTGATCGCGACCTCGACCTCCTGCCCCACGGAGAGGGCGTCCCGGAGGTCCTCGACCCGCTCCCAGCCGATCTCCGAGATGGGCAGCAACCCCTCGATCGGGCCGATGTCCACGAACGCGCCGAAATCCCGCACGGAGGTGACCTTCCCGCGGACCACCATCCCCTCCGTCAGCGTGGCCATCGACTCTTCCCGCTTCCGCTGCTCCTCTTCCTCGAGCAGAACGCGGTTGGAGACGACGATGTTGCGGCCTTTTTCGTCGTACTGGGTGATCCGGAACGAGGCGTGCTTTCCGGGGTGCTCCCCCGCGTCCCTCGCCCGAGACAATCCCATCTGCGAATGAGGGCAGAACGCCCGGGCGCCACCGGGGAGCCGGACCTCGAACCCCCCTTTGACTTCTTTCACCACCAGGCCGTCCACGGGAATCCCGGAGCGCCA
>JAJZRM010000061.1 GCA_021802685.1 Deltaproteobacteria bacterium
TGGCCGCCGAGAGGGCAAGAACCGATTATAACGACTCTCAATAAGGAGGGAAGTGTTTTCTCGGTCCCGCGGAAAAATTCCTCAAAATGCCGCAATCGGGCGTAATCGGTTATAACCATTTGAGTCCTGCGTCCGGCGCGAATTCGCCCGGGCAGCGCCGCCGCCTTCCTTGACAACCCGCCGATCCGACGCAAAGATCATTGCGCTCCGCATCACCAGGAACGGGGTGCCGAGGTCATGAAAAAGCCGTGCTGTTTACCTGCGTAACGGGATGCTTCTATGCCGGGTCGATGGTTTCGCAAGCGAGCTATTCGATTCGACAGACGGCATCGCCCAAGCAGCGGGTCTACAAGCACATGCTCGACCGCGAGACGTTCTTCGTGTTCGGCAGGATCGGGCACGCGGGAAATGCTAACCGCGAGGCGATTGCCGTCGTCGCCGTTTCCGACAAGTTCCGCCCATCCGAAGTGGTCGATGTCAATCATGTTGCGCGCCCGGATTCGTACTATGGACTGAACCTGCCTGCCGGGGAGTATCGCCTGCTGGTGGTGAGCGATCTCGACCGCGATGGATATTACGACGAGACGGAAGTTATCGGAGGCCGGGAGGTTTCGCTGGCCGCGGCCGCCGTCCCGGACAAGGTCCTGGGCAGGTATGACATCGATCCGGCCGCGCGCCCGAAGCCGGTTAACGGTCCGATTCGCGTGGCTGCCCACAAGGCCGCCGGGGGGATGGAATCGTTTTTCTATCCCAAGGGGGCCATACGCTCGCTGGACGACCCGGTATTCGGTCCGCAAATGGCCACGTTGGGCATGTACGAGCCGGCGGCGTTTCTCGAAGCGGCGCCGATGATGTTTTATGCGCTCGAAGAGGACGCCGGGTACAAGGTCCCGGTGGTCTTCGTCCACGGAATCGACGGCAGCGCGCGCGATTTCGCCGACGTCGTGGCAGGCCTCGATCGGACCAGGTTCAAGCCGTGGTTTTTCCACTACCCGTCGGGAACCGACCTGAACCAGCTGGGCGCGATGTTCCACAAGATATTTCTTTCCGGAAAAGTCATCCCGCTGGGCGACATGCCGATGGTGACCGTGGCACACAGCATGGGCGGCCTGGTGGTGCGGGAAGCGCTGAACCTCCGCAGCGGAGGAAGAGGCGAAAACCGCGTGCGGCGATTCATTACCATTGCGAGCCCCCTGGGCGGCCATCCCGCGGCGCGGAGCGCGGCGAGTGCGCCGGTGGTCATCCCGTCGTGGCGCGATATCAACCCGGAAAGCAAGTTCATCGCCGGATTGCACCGCAAGCCGTTGCCGGCGGACGTCGATTATCATCTCCTGTTCGCCTACGGCAACGACCGGACGATCAAGTTGGGCACGAACAGCGACGGCGGCGTCCCGTTGGCCAGCCAGCTCAGTCCGCCGGCCCAGAAGGAAGCGGCCGCGCAACGCGGTTTCGACGATACGCACACGGGGATCCTCAAGAACCGGGAAGCGATCCGGGAGATCCTGCGGATCGCCGCGGAAGTCCGCGCGCCGTATCCGGAGCCGCATATGCGGGAACTGAGGAGGGGCGGTTACCGAGTGGAACTCGGACCGAACTACACGCCGCTGGAGGCGCATTTCATCCGCAACCTGGGACTCTACATGAAAGCGGTGGCGTCCGGTGCGCTCGCCCCGCTGGAACCCGTGCAGGAGCATTTCGTCCGGGCCGTTCGCGGGGAGGTGTCCCCGGACAACGAGCTGGAAACCGCCTGGATCAAGTTCAGCCGGGAGTATCCGGATCGGCGGTCGCTCCCGCGGAAAGCCGCCGATGATGAAGCCGGCAGGCTGCACCGGGCAACCCCGTACGGCGAATAGGAATCTGAAGAGGGAGCACCCCGCCCGGCGGGGAAACGCGCTCGGAGAGGATACCCGTGTCCCGCACGATCCTGGTGGTGGAAGACGACAGGGACATCGCACGCCTGCTGGAGATGCATCTCAAGGATGCGGGATACGCGGTCATCGTCGCGGGGGACGGCATCGCAGGCTTCAGGGCGGCCTCGGGACGGCGTTTCGACCTGATCCTCCTGGACCTGATCCTGCCGGGAATGGACGGCCTGGAACTGTGCCGGAAGCTCCGGGAACGTCCCGACTACACCCCCATCCTGATGTTGACCGCCCGGTCCGGCGACATCGACCGGATCCTGGGGATCGAGACCGGGGCGGACGATTACCTGGCCAAGCCGTTCAACATCCGGGAGCTGCTTGCCCGGGTGAAGGCGATCTTCCGCCGCGTTGAGGCGTTTCGATCGGACGAAGGAATTCCCGGATCCGGCGTCATCCGCGCCGGAGAGATGGCGATCGACACGGAAGGACGCAGGGTCGAAATCCGCGGACAGAAGGTCTCCCTGACCGCAAAGGAGTTCGATCTCCTTTCCGAGTTCGCCCGGCACCCCGGGAAGGTGTACACGCGCGCGCGGCTCCTGGACGCCGTCTGGGGGCTTGGGTACGATGGGTACGAGCACACCGTCAACTCCCACATCAACCGCCTGAGGGAAAAGATCGAAAAGGACCCGGCGCGGCCGCGGTTCGTCCTGACGGTCCGGGGGGTGGGCTACAAGTTCGCGGATCGAGAGGACTTGAAGAAAGGATAGCCCGGTGTTTCGAACGCTGTACGGGAAGCTTTCCGCCGTCCTGCTCGCCCTGTTCCTCCTTGTCGGGGCGCTGTTCGTCGCGCTGACCCTGTACACCACGAGGATCCACCTCCTGGAGACGAACCAGAGGCTCAACCGGGACCTTGCGCGGCATATCGCCTCGGGCACCGGGCTTTTCGAGGGAGGCCGCGCGCGGCCGGAGGCGGCGCATGCCCTTTTCGACATGCTCATGTCCGTCCATCCGGCCGTCGAAGCGTACCTCCTCGATCCGGCCGGCCGGATCCTCGCCTTTTCGGCCCCCCCGGGGAGGGTGAAGCGGGAGCGGGTCTCCCTGGGACCGGTCCGGCGGTTCCTGGAAGGGACGGCGGCGTTTCCCATCATGGGGGACGATCCCCGCGATCCTTCCCGGCAAAAAACGTTTTCCGCCGCTCCCATCCCCCCCGTCGGCCCCCCGCAGGGGTACCTCTATATCATCCTGGGAGGCGAGGAAGCGGATTCGGTGGGCCAAATGCTTCAGGGAAGCTATATCCTTCGGCTGAGCCTTCTCATGGCCGTCGCTTCCCTCCTGTTCGCGCTGCTCGCGGGGTTGCTCCTCTTCCACCGGCTGACCGCGCATTACCGTCGTCTCGCTCACGCGGTCGGGGATTTCGAGCGGAGCGGATTTTCCCGCGTCACCGGTCCCCGGGTACCGCACGGACCGGGCGGTGAAGATGAAATCGACCGGCTGGCGAACGCCTTCACCCGGATGGAGGAAAAGATCGTGCGCCAGGTCCGGGAGATCCGGGACGCCGACGCCCGCCGCCGGGAGCTCGTCTCCCATGTGTCGCACGACCTCCGGACGCCGCTGACGTCCCTGCAGGGGTATCTCGAAACGCTCTCGATGAAGGAGGGGCTGTCGGACCGCGAGCGGAGCGAATACCTGTCGATCGCCTTGAGCCATTGCCGGCGCCTGCGGGACCTGATCTTCGATCTGTTCGAGCTGGCCCGCCTCGACTCCCCCGACCTGCAGGTCCGTCAGGAGCGATTCTCCCTGGCCGATCTCGTCCAGGACGTCGCGATGAAGTTCCGGCTCGATGCCGGCAGGAAGGGGATCCGGCTGGAGGTGGAGGCGGAGGAGGACCTTCCGTTCGCATTCGCGGATATCGGTCTCATCGACCGGGTGCTTGCGAACCTCGTCGGGAACGCCGTCCGGCACACCCCGGAATACGGAGAAGTCGCGGTTCGTGCGTTTTCCGGGGGGGAACGGCTGCGCGTCCAGGTATCCGACACCGGCCCCGGCATCCCTCCGGAACGGCTGGCCGGCCACGGGACGACGGGGCTGGGGCTGGTCATCGCACGGAAGATCCTCGAACTCCACGGGAGCGAACTTGCCGTCGAGAGCCGGGAAGGCGCGGGGACCACCTTCACGTTCGATCTGCCCGTGACGAAATCGTGATGTTGCGCCGGTACCATGGAAGGAAACAAGGAAGATGGAGGACGGAACATGAGAACCTTTCTGGATCAACCCATGAGAAGGGCCGATTTCTTGAAGCTCGGGCTTGCCGCCGCGGGAGCGCTTTTCCTTCGTCCGGGCTCCCGGTGGGAAGGGACTCGCCTCGCCGAAGCCGCGGAGGGGACGGTCCCGCAAGGAGGAGGCATGCCGGAAACCATCAAGGTGTATTCCGTGGAGAAGATGGGGCTCGTCGCGACCGCGAAAGTGGTGAAGACGGATGCGGAGTGGAAGAAGCTGCTGGACCCCGAACAGTACCGGGTGACCCGGAAGAAAGGGACCGAGAGGCCATTCACCGGGAAGTACGCCAATACCAACGAGAAGGGGGTCTACCGGTGCGTCTGCTGCGGGAACGACCTCTTCCTCTCCGATACGAAGTACGATTCGGGGACCGGGTGGCCCAGTTTCTACGCGCCCGTCTCCGAGGAGAACATCCGGAAGGAAGCCGACCACGGCCTCTTCACGACCCGGACGGAGGTGCTTTGCCGCCGGTGCGATGCGCACCTCGGACACGTATTCCCGGACGGACCGAAGCCGACCGGACTGCGGTACTGCATGAACTCGGCCGCCCTGCTCTTCGCCGGGATGGAGAGGGCGGCGGGGGAATCCACGGCCACGTTCCACGTCGCATGATACGACGTCGGGAAGGCGGCCCTGGAGGGGCTGCGGGGGGTGAAGCGGGTCGATCGCGGATTCCGGGGATTCCGGGAAATCAACACCGTTGTCTTCGACCCGGCGATGATCACGGTCGAGCGGATGGTCGACGCATTGCAGCGGGCGGGGACCTATCGAGGGATCCTGAAATGAACCGCCCGGGAGGGCCAAGGTAGCAGCCCGATTGCAATGCCGGACGACCCTACAATGTCGCCACCAGCTCGGCGACGGCCTTCCCCATCTGCCGCGTCGACGCCTCGCCGCCGAGGTCCCGGGTCAAGACCTTCTTTTCCGCCACCACGACCTCCACGGCCTTCTCGATCGTCCTTGCGGCTTCCGGGTATCCCAGGTGCTCGATCATCATGGCTCCGGTGAGGATCTGGGCGATGGGATTCGCGATGTTCTTCCCGTAGATGTCGGGCGCCGAGCCGTGCACAGGCTCGAACGTGGACGGGAATTCCCGCTCGGGGTTCAGACTGGCGGACGGCGCGATGCCGAGGCTGCCCGCCAACGCCGGGCACAGGTCGGAGACGATGTCCCCGAACAGGTTGCTGCAGACGATCACGTCGAACCGGTCCGGGTGGGATACGAGCGTGGCGCAGAGGGAGTCGATGTGGTACTGGTCGGTCCGGATGTCCGGGTACTCTTTCGAGATTTCCCGGAACAGCTCGTCCCAGTACGGCATGGTGATGCAGATCCCGTTCGACTTCGTGACGGAAGTGACGTGCTTCCGTTCCCGCTTCCGCGCCTGCTCGAAGGCGTACTTCATTATGTTCCGGACGCCCCTCCGGGTGAAGACCGATTCCTGCACCGTGAACTCGTGCTCCGTCCCCTCGAACATCCTCCCGCCGACGTTCGAGTACTCCCCCTCGGTGTTCTCCCGCACCACGAGGATGTCGATCTTCCCGCCTTCGATGCGCTTCAGGGGGGTCTCCATCCCTTCCATGGTCTTGACGGGCCGGACGTTCGCGTACTGCTCGAACCCCCTCCGGATGGGAACGAGCAGTCCCCAAAGGGAAACGTGGTCCGGGACGCCGGGGTAGCCGACCGCGCCGAGGAAGATCGCTTCGTACTTCCTCAGGGTTTCCAGCCCGTCCTGCGGCATCATCTCCCCGGTCTTGTGGTAGTGCTCGCAGCTCCAGGGAAACTCCGTCCACGCCATCCTGAAGCCGAACCGCTTCCCGGCGACGTCCACCACCTTCATGCCCTCGGGGACCACTTCCTTCCCGATCCCGTCCCCCATGACCACCGCGATCTTGTGCTCTTTTCCGGTTGCCATTTCCCGTCTCCTTGTCATTCGACCCGGTACTTCCGGATGATTTCCTCGGGGATATCCAGCCCCAGCCCCGGTCCCGCGGGCGGGAACATGTTGCCGTCCTCGATCCGCGCCGCTTCCGCGAAAGCGCCGGCCACCCACGGCATGTACTCGATGGGGCCGGACCGCATGACGCCGCAGGCGACCTGGATCGTGCACTCCATCATGTGGTGCGGCGCCGCCGGCAGCTGGGCGGCGTCCGCCAGGGTCACCACCTTGACCGTTTCGGTGATCCCGCCGACCCGGATGATGTCGGGCTGCACGATATCGACCGCATTCGCCCGCAGGTACGCCGCGAACTCGAAGCGCGACCCCAGCGTCTCCCCCATAGCGATGGGGATGTCCAGCGCGGCGGCGAGCTTCGCGTGCCCGGGGATGTCCTCGCACAGCAGCGGCTCCTCGAACCACGCGACGCCCAGCTGTTCCAGCTCGCGGCCGACGCGCATCGCCGTCGGGAGGTCCCACTTCTGGTTGGCGTCGACGGCGATCCAGGCGTCGTCGCCCAGGGCCTTGCGGACCTCGCGGACTCTCCGGATGTCGGCGCGGTAATCCTCGTGGCCGATCTTCATCTTGACGCCCATCATTCCCTGCGAGAGGTACCCTTCGAACGCCGCGATCATCTCGGACACGGTCATGTACAGCCACCCGCCGTCCGAGCCGTAACACGGCGCGCTCTCCCGGTACCCCCCCAGCAGCTTGTGGACCGGAAGGCCGGCCGCCTTTCCCTTGATGTCCCACAGCGCCAGGTCGACCGCCGACTGGGCCTGCATCACCAGCCCGACGCGGCCCACCGTCTGCAGCCGCCGGTACAGCTTGTTCCACAGGCGCTCGTGGTCGAGGGCGTCCTCGCCGATCAGCAGCGGCGCGAAATCGTCCTTGAGGACGCAGCGCGTCGCCGTTGCGCCGCCCAGCAGACTCCAGGCGTACCCGAGCCCCCGGACCCCGTCTTCCGTCGTTATGAATACGACCGGCATGTTGATGTGGCTTACCGGTCCGCCCTTCTTCCCGCTCGACGATCCCGACTGCATCGGGCGCGGCAGCGGCATGCGCAGCAGCTCGGTTCTCACTTCGGCAATGCGCGTGGACATATTTTCACCCTTTCCGAAGATCCGAGGCCCCTCCCCCGGAGGCGGGAGAGGGGCCTCTGTCCGGAGCCTCTTTACCGGTAACCCCTACTTGACCCGTTTCAGTTACTTCATGATCGTTTGGTATTCGACCGTCTGCTTCTTCACCAGGGCCAGGGAGGCCTCGGGACCCATGAACTCCGTTTTGAAGCCGTTCTGATCCATCTTCTTTTTGACTTCCGGGTCCTTCATGGTCTTTTCGAAAGCGTCGGCAAGAATCTTGATGATCGCATCCGGCGTTCCCGGAGGTGCGGCGACACCGCGGTAGGCGCCTTCCACGATGTCATAGCCCAGTTCCTTGAAGGTCGGCACGTCGGGGATGACGTCCATCCGCTTCTCGGAAGCGATGGCCAGGAACTTGAACTTGTCCTTGTACTGGACCACCATCGGGGAATAGGACATGAGTGCCGTCACGTGGCCGCCCAGGAGGGCCGGCACGGCGGAGCCGGTCCCGCCGAAGGGAACGTAGGACAGCTTGATTCCTGCCGCTTTGTTGAGCTCGGCGGTCCCCAGGTCGTTCGCGGACGAGGTGCCGCTGCCGCCCACCGTGACCACGCCGGGGGGGTTCTTCTTGGCGTAATCGATGAAATCCTTTAGAGTATTGAAGGGGCTGTCCTTCCGGACCATCAGGACGTTCGGGGTGCTCTCGAACATGTAGATGTTCTTCAGATCCAGGGTCTTGTATCCTGCGTCCCCCATCTCCATCGGCTGGAGGATGATGTGGGGCAGGTTGTGGCCGGCGATCGTATAGCCGTCCGGCGCGGACTGGGTCAGTTCCGACCAGCAGAGGGCTCCGCCGCCGCCGATCTTGTACTGGATGGCCACGTCGGCGCCCAGGTACTTCTTCAGGGCCTGTTCCTGGATCCGGGCGGTGATGTCGGACTCCCCGCCGGGATTGAAGCAGATGTTGTAGGTGATTCGCTTCTTGGGGAAATCCGCGGCAGTGGCCGCGCCGGCCCATGCGATCGCAAGGGCGGAAAAGAGAACGATGAGACCGACGGCGATTTTTTTCATGGCTCTCCTCCCGGTTCGATAAGGGTTGACGGGTTCAATCCACTTCTTCCACTGCCACTTCAGGCGCATGCGAGCGTATCTGCAGCCAGATCCCGCGGGCGATGGAGACGAAGGCGAGCGCCATGAACACGGCCGATATCGGGCGGGTGAACAGGATGAGGATGGACCCCTGCGACATGAGCAACGACTGCCCCAGGGACATCTCCATCATCTGCGCGATGACCGTCGCCAGCACCATCGGGGCGATGGGGTATCCGAACTTCCGCATGAAGTACCCGATCACGCCGAAGAGGGTCATGACCCACACATCGTATGCGAGGAACCGGATGCTGTAGGTGCCGAGCACGGAGAAAAAGACGATCATCGGCCCCAGGATATAGAAGGGGATGACGCAGATCCTGGCCCACATCCCCACCAGCGGGAGGTTCAGGACGATCAGCATGACGTTGCCGATGTACATGCTGGCGATGATCGCCCAGACGAAATCCGGATTTTCCTTGAAGAGCATCGGCCCGGGCTGCAGGCCGTACATCATCAGCCCGCCGAGCAGGACCGCCATCGAGGGCGCGGTGGGGATCCCGAACGAGAAGAGCGGAACGAAACCGGCGGTGGAGGTCGCGTTGTTCGCCCCTTCCGGGGCGGCGACCCCCTCGATCGCCCCGTTGCCGAACCGCTCGGGGTGCTTCGATATCCGCTTCTCGAGATCGTACGCCACGAAGGTCGTGACCGAAGGGGTGACGCCGGGAAGGAGCCCCAGGAAGAAACCGACGCCCGAGGAGCGGATCATCGCCCCCATGCTCTGCCGGATGTCCGCCCAGGACGGCATCCAGCTGCCGATCTTCTGGCTGATGGCGGTGATCCTCGACTCCACGTTGACCATCACCTCGCTGATCGCGAAGAGCCCGACGATCACGCTGATGAAATCGATCCCGGCCAGCAGTTTCGGGAATCCGAAGGTCAGCCGGGCGGCCCCGGTGAGGGGATCCTGACCGATCAGGGCGGTCATGAGCCCGAGGGCCATGGAGATCACGCCTTTGAGGAGGGCGCGGCCGGAAAGGCTGATGATCAGGGTCAGCGCCATGAACATGAGGGCGAAATATTCGGGCGGGCCGAAAACCACGGCGACATCGGCCAGGAGCGGGGCGAAGAAGGTGAGGCCGATGAGACCGAGCGTTCCCGCGACGAAGGAGGAGATGGCGCAGATGGCAAGCGCCGGGCCGGCCTTCCCCTGCTTGGCCATTTCATAGCCGTCTATGGCGGTCGGCACGGAGGACGCCTCTCCGGGGATGTTGACGACGATCGCGGTCGTCGACCCCCCGTACATGGCGCCGTAGTAGATGGCGGCCATCATGATGATCGCCGAAGTCGGGGGAAGCACCGTGGTCAAGGGAAGGAGGATCGCGATCCCGGAGGCGGGACCGATGCCGGGGAGGACACCGACAAGGGTCCCGATGAAACAGCCCACCAGCGCCCAGAGAAGGTTCTGCAGGGATAATGCGGTCGCGAATCCCTGGATCAGATGGTCAAAGGAAAAACTCATTCCTCCTCCTATCCTTCCAGCAGTCTTTCCAGCAGGGATCCCACCGGGAAAGAGAGCTGCAGCAGGTCGATGAAAACCACGTAGGAGATGATCCCGAGGATCAGGCCGGTCGCTATCGCCGTGCCCCATTTCTGCGGTTTCAGGAACCCGATGGAAGCGGTGACGTACAGGAACGTGCTGAGGGGCAGCCCGAGCGGTTTCATGAGGGCGATGTAAGCCGCCAGCATGCCAAGAGAGACAACGACGATCCCCGCCCCTTGGCGGTCCGGCCAGTGGATCCTGGGGTCCTCCCCCCGGAAACGCCACGATTTGAACGCAAGCCCGATGCCGCAGGCGAATATGAGGAACCCCAGGACCGAGGGAAAGAAGCGGGGGGAAAGGGCCCTTTCCACCCCGACCCGGATATTCGACGCTGCGTAGAGGATGAAAAGCCCGAGCAGGGCGAGGAAACAACCTGCCCCGATATCGGCCTGCCGGATCGTCTTCACAACCACCTCCCGGATATACGGAGTTTTCTTGTTGCGTCCCGGCGCCGGACCGATCTACTTGACAACTTCAACTATTATGCCAAGCGGAACCCCACGGAGCGTATTCGTAATTACCCGTAATCCCTTATGGTTTTTTTTTCAAGTGCCTTGCTCGATTCCCCACGATGTCGCCATTTGTTGTTATGTTGCGCGACATATGTTACAAAATGCAACACCCTCTCGAAGGAGCGCCGCATGAGCATTGTTTTTATCGCTCCGGACCGAACCATGGCCGAGGAGTATCGCCGGATCCTTTCGGCCGTTCCGGATAAGATCGAGGTTGTCGAGGCCCTGCTCAGCGAAGCCATCCCGCTCGCGAGGCGACTGGAAGGCCAGGGTGCGGAGGTCTTTGTCGCACGGGGCAGAACCGCGATGCTGTTGCGGAAGGAGGGCATCAAGACCCCGATCGTCGAGATCCAGTTGACCAGCACCGACATCGTTCAAGCCCTGGCCAAGGCGAAAAGCGAGGGGCGTTCGGACAACCCCGCCATCGCCGTCGTCGCTTTTCCCAACATGATTCAGAACCTGTGCGATTTTCTCCCGTTCCTCAATCTCGACCTCGTTTGCCACGTTCTTGCCACTGAAAAGGATGCCCCCCGT
>JAJZRM010000062.1 GCA_021802685.1 Deltaproteobacteria bacterium
GACCGCGGCGGCCCGGCCCAGGAAACCGGCGGCGCCGAGAAGGACGATCTTCATGCCCGCATCATATCAAATACCGCAACCCGTTCCGCTGTTGCGGCGGGTAAAGTAATCCGGATTATTTCCGATAAACCTTCCGATGGACCGATCGGAGGATTCCATGCGATCGACGGCGACGGTCTGCGCCGCTTCCAACGTTGCGGAAGCGATCCGGCGCAACGAGGAGTGGCTGACATGGAGGGTGCTGGAGTATGCCCGGGAAAGGGGATACGCCGGGGACACGCCGACCCTCGAAGAGCCGTGGCGCGCTTCGATACGGGAATACTCCGCATCCCTGCTGGAGACGATCGAGAGGAGCGCGGGAAACGGCCTCGGGATCGGGCCGGACGAAGACCCGGAGGACGATCCGTCCGCCGCGCTCGGCGTCGTCGAAGCGAAGAGGAACCGTGAACGGGGCATATCCCTCCGGAGTTTCCTATGCCTTGCGAAGTGTTACAGGCACGGCTACGAGGATCTGTTCCGGCGGACGGATCTGCCGGCGGGCGACCGCGAACGGTATCTTCATCTCGCGGTGCGGTTCTTCGATCGCTTCGAGATCGCGGTCTGCGTCGAATGGTCGGGAAATTCCGCGGACAAGAACGCCGAGTTCTCCCGCCTCTTCCGGCAGATCAGCGTCGCGAAGCACGAATGGGAAGGCATGATGGACTGCGTCGGCGAGATGGTCGTCCTCACCGACCGGGTATACAGGATCCGGCGGTGCAACCGGGCGTTCCAGCAGTTCGTCGGCAGGGAGTTCCTGGCCATTCTCGGCGGGTACTGCGAAGCGTTCCTCCGCGAGAAGAACGTGCATGTCGAGCTCTCGAGGCCGGGAGAGTTCGAAGCCCGCCAGGAGGACACCGGGCGATGGTACAACATCCATTCCTACCCTTTCCACCGCACCCTCAATCCGAACGATCCGGGATCCGACGAGGCGCTCTCCGGCAACGTCATCATTCTCCACGACGTGACCGAGCAGAGGAGCAACATCGAGGAGATCGCGACGAAGAACCGCATGCTCACCGAGGCGTACAACGATCTGAAGCGGACGCAGGCGCAGGTCCTCCAACAGGAAAAGATGGCTTCCATCGGCCAGCTGGCGGCGGGCGTGGCGCACGAGATCAACAATCCGATGGGATTCATCGCGAGCAACCTGAGGACCCTGCACAAGTACGCCGACCGGCTCACCGGTTTCATCGATCTCCAGGATTCCGCTCTCAAGGAGGCCGCGGGGCCGCCGGAAACCGTCCGGAAGGCCAGGGCCGATTCCAGGATCGACCGCATCCGGGAGGACATGGGGGCCCTCGTGCAGGAGTCCCTCGAGGGCGCGGAGCGGGTCCGGAAAATCGTACAGAACCTGAAGAGCTTCTCCCACGTCGACCAGGCCGAGTTCAAGCATGCCGACATCAACGAGTGCCTGAACAGCACGATCAACATCGCCTGGAACGAGATCAAGTACAAGGCCGCGATGTCAAAGGACCTGGGGAAGATCCCCCTGACGAAGTGCTACCCGCAGCAGATCAACCAGGTCCTGATGAACATCCTGTTGAACGCCTCCCACGCGATCGAGAAGCAGGGAGAGATCCGCGTCCGGACCCGGATGGAGAACGGCTGCGTCCTCGTGTCCATCTCGGATACGGGGTGCGGCATCTCCCCCGCCCAACTGGGCCGCATCTTCGAACCGTTCTTCACGACGAAGGAGATCGGAAAGGGGACCGGGCTCGGCCTCTCCATCGCCTACGACATCGTCAAGAAGCACAACGGGGAAATCCTCGTGGAAAGCGAGGTCGGCAAAGGCTCGACGTTCACGGTCCGCATCCCTCTCGTGGAGCCCCTGTGAGATGGCGGATACCGTTCGCATCCTGTGCGTCGACGACGAAAAGAACACCCTGCGCGCCCTCGGGCGCGTATTCCTGGACGAGGGCTACGAGATCCTCACCGCGGAAACCGGATTGGAGGGGATCGCCGTCCTCGAGGGATCCTCCCCCGTCCAAGTCGTTATCTCGGACTACCGGATGCCGGGGATGAACGGCGTCGAGTTCCTTCGGCTGGTCCGGGAGCGCTGGCCCCAGACCGTGCGGATCATCCTGTCGGGTTACGCGGACACCGCGTCCGTGGTGGACGCCATCAACGAGGGACAGATCTACAAGTTCGTACCGAAACCGTGGAACGACGACGACCTTCGCGTGACGGTCGTCAACGCCCTCGAGCGGTACGAGCTGCAACGGGAATTCGCAAGGCTCAAGCGGGTGGCCCGCCACTTCGGGGAGAGCGCATCGGTCCCGTGCGCGGACGCCCTCGTCGATCTCCTTCCGTTCGGGGTCGTCGGCATGGATGAGGAGGGGGCGGTCTTCATCTGCAACCGCATGGCGAAGGAACGCCTCGAACGCCGCGGGTCGGACCGGAATCGGAACGATCCGCGTTCTTCCCTGCCGGGAGAAGCCGTGCGCCTCGTCGACCGGCTGGAGGCCGGGGAGGAAGGGCCGCTCCACGAGGCATGGGGAACCGGGGAGGCATGGGCGTACCGCCTTCCCGGCGGCGAGCCCGCCGGCCGGATCGCCCTGGTGTTCCGCGAAGGGGAACCGCATGAGTGACGCCGTTCTTCTCGTCGACGACGAGGCTTATATCCGGAAATCCCTGCGGCGCCTCATGGCGGATTCGGCCATGGAAGCGCTGGAGGCGGAGAGCGGGGAGAAGGCGCTTCGCGTGCTGGAGGAGCGCGACGTCGCGGTGATCGTCTCCGACAACATGATGCCGGGAATGCGGGGCATCGATCTCCTCTCCCGCGCGAAGGAGATCCGGCCCGACGCCGCCCGGATCCTCATGACGGGATACGCGGACCTTCCCACCGCCATCGATTCGATCAACCGGGGGGAGGTCTTCCGGTTCATCGCCAAGCCGTGGCGCAACGAGGAATTCCTCCAGGCGGTGGACGCCGGCCTCATGCGGTACAGGACGGTGCGCTCCCTCCAGGCGGCGGACGAAGGCACGCTGCGCTCCATCGCCCAGGTGATCGAGCTCAAGGACCTCTACACGCGGGGGCATTGCAGCCGGGTCGCTTCCTTCGCCCTTTCGATCGGGAAAGCCCTCGGGTTCGGGGCCACGCTCCTCAAGGAGATAGAGCAGGGAAGCTGGCTCCACGACTGCGGAAAGATCGGCGTCCCGGAGACGATCCTCAACTTTCCCGGACCTCTCGGCGAGGAGGATATGGCCGTAATCCACAAGCACCCGTTCTGGGGGGCCGAAGTGGCGCGGCAGGCGGGCCTCCCCCGGGTGGTCGTCGACATCGTCCTGCATCATCACGAGCGGTGGGACGGGAAGGGGTACCCCATGGGGCTCGCGGGCGAGCGGATCCCGCTCGAGGCGCGGATCGTCGCCGTTGCGGACACCTATGACGCGATCATCACCGATCGACCCTACCGGAAGGGAATGCCGCCCGGCACGGCCCGGGAGGTGCTTGCGCAGGTCGCCGGGACCCGGCTCGACCCGCGCCTGGTCGCGCTGTTCCTCGAAGGCGCGGAGGGAGCAAATGTCTGAAGACGTGAACGCTGCCCCCATCAAGGTGCTGTTCGTCGACGACGAGGAATACATCCTCAAGTCGATCTCCCGCCTGTTCGTCGACGAACCGTACGAGGTCCTGACGGCGCCCTCGGGGGCGAAGGGACTTACGGTCCTTCGCGGCGCCGAGGATGTCGGGGTCATCGTGACCGACCAGAGGATGCCCTCCATGACGGGCACCGAGTTCCTCGCGCGGGCGAAGGAGATCGCGCCCGACGCGTTGCGGATCGTCCTCACGGGGTACGCCGACATCCATGCCGTCGTGGAAGCCATCAACCGGGGCGGGGCGTACCGGTACGCCGCCAAGCCATGGGAGGACGAGGAGCTGCTTCAGATCGTTCGGGACGCCGCCCGGCAGTACGAGCTGCTCCGGGAGAACGATCGCCTCGAACGGCTCGTCCGGAAACAGAACGAGGAGCTGAAAGAGTGGAACACCGAGCTGGAACGGCGGGTCATGGAGGCGACGCACCGGCTGAAGAAATCGTTCGACGACACGCTCGCCTCCTTCGCGGGTCTCCTCGAGCTGAGGGACCCGTCGGAGCGGCACCACTCGTGCAATGTCGCCGCGGTGGCGGAGGCGCTGGCCGTCGCGGCCGCCCTCCCCGCGGACGAGGTCGAAACGGTCCGGATCGCGGCCCTCATCCATGACATCGGCAAGGTCGGCGGGATCGACCTCTCCCCGAACAACGCGGTCCAGGCGCTGACGCCGGAGCAGTGGCGTTCGTACAAGGAGCACCCCGTCCGCGGCCAGACGGTCGTCGACAGCATCGAAGCGCTGCGGTCCGCGGGGGTGCTCATCCGGCACCATCATGAACGGTGGGACGGCGGAGGGTTCCCGGACGGCCTGCGCGGCGCCTCGATCCCCGTCGGGGCGCGGATCATCGCGTTGGCGGACCTCATCGACCGGGAGATGTCCAAATGCCGCGGGGCCAACGTGTCGGACCTCGTTCTCGATGCCGTGCGCGGGGAGGGATCCGCCGGACGGATCGACCCGGGGCTCGTTCCCCACGCGAGGAGGGTCGTCCCGGAGGTCTGCTCCCGGGCGCCCCGGGGCGCCGGCCATTACGAGGAGGAGATCGACGTCTCGAAGCTTCGGAGGGGGATGACCCTGTCCCGGGACGCGTTGAGCGGGACGGGCGTCCTGCTGCTGCGCGCGGGGACCGTCATGGACGGGACGACCATCGCCGCCCTGGCCAGGCACTCGGAGCTCGACCCGTCCAGGACGGGAGTATACGTCTTCAGGGAGCACAGCGCCGCATGATCGAGTACGACGAAAGCGAAAAGCGGCTCGTCCTGAAAATCGTCTATTACGGCCCCGCCCTGTCGGGGAAGACGACGAACCTGCTGCGCCTCCACGACCTCCTGCCGAAGGAAGGCAGGGGGGACCTCATGGTTCTCGACACGAAAAACGACCGGACGATCTTCTTCGATCTGCTTCCCCTGTTGCTCGTCGCGCCGAGCGGCTTGAAGATCAAGCTCAAGGCGTTCACGGTCCCGGGCCAGGTCCAGCACGACCAGACCCGCAAGGCGGTCCTCCAGCGGGCCGACGGGATCGTCTTCGTGGCGGACTCCCGGCGGGAGGAGGCGAGGAACAACTTGGAAAGCTTCTCCAACCTCGAGCGGAACATGGCGCTCGTCGGCCTGGATTTCGACCGGACCCCCCTCGTCTTGCAGTTCAACAAGCGGGACCTCCCCGGCATCGTTCCCGAGTCGGAGATCCGGCCGGTCTGGGACCCGACGGGGATCCCGGTCGCGCTCGCCTCGGCAAAGGAGGGGTGGGGGGTGCTGGAGACGTTCCGGCGTATCGCGGGGCGGATGTACGACGCCCTGGACCGGCGGATCTCGCTGCGTGACCGCCATGGTCTCGGCCGTGAGGCCTTCCTGGGCCGATTGGCCGCCCGATGATCGACTTCGTCGTGGGGGAGGAAAGGGCCCTCGCGGAGATCCTCTCCGCCGGTGAAGTGGCGCCGCTCCTCGAGGCCGTGGCGGATGCCGGGGCGTCCTCCGTCCGCGTCGAAGACGGATGGAAACGGACCTTGTGGGCGGCGGCGGAAAGCGGCGCGGCGGAACCGCAGCGGAATGCCGGCGAGATCTCGTTCCCGGTTTTCCTGGAGGGCGAGGAGGTCGGGCGCGTCGTGGCGGCGGGCAAGGAGGGCGAATCGGCGGCGGTGTCCCGGGCGGCGTCGATCGCCGCGCGCGCCGTGACCGGGATGGCGGCGAGCGCCCTCAAGAGGATGCTCACGACGGAAACCCATGTCCAGGTCGTCCGGCGGACGCACGGGGAGTTGCTGGAATCGTTCCGCCGCCTGGAGGCTTCGGAGCGGAGCTACCGCGAGCTCACGGAGACCCTCGAGGCCAAGGTGCGGGAACGCACCGAGGAGCTGAAGGAGGCGATGTCCCGCCTCCTCCAGAAGGAGACGATGGCCTCCATCGGCCAGCTCGCCGCGGGCGTGGCCCACGAGATCAACAACCCGATGGGTTTCGTCGCGAGCAACATCTCCACCCTCGGCCGCTACGTCCAGAGGCTCGTGGAGGTCGACGCGGCGTTGGAGAAGCTCCTGGAAAAGGGAGCGATGCCTCCGGAGGACGCGGAAAATCTGCGCTCGCTCAGGGGCCGTTTGCGGATCGACGCGATCTGCCGGGATATCCCGGACCTCATTCTCCAGACCATGGAAGGGGCCGA
Source organism: Deltaproteobacteria bacterium (assembly GCA_021802685.1). GTDB lineage: Bacteria > Desulfobacterota > Deferrimicrobia > Deferrimicrobiales > Deferrimicrobiaceae > UBA2219. The sequence goes on from JAJZRM010000062.1 coordinate 6,275, forward strand.
GCGGGTGCGGAGGATCGTCTCGGACCTCAGGGGCTTTTCCCACGTGAACGAGGGGGAGATCCAGGAGGTGGACATCGGCGGAGAGATCGAGCGGACCCTGCGGGTGATCGCCAACGAGATCCCCCCGGGGACCGCCGTCGAACGGGACCTCGGCAAGGTGCCGCCCTGCCGTTGCCGTCCGGGCCTGGTCGGCGTCGCCCTGCTTCACCTGCTGCGCAACGCGTTCCAGACGCGGAGGGAAGGGCTTGCGGTCCGGATCCGCGCGAGGGCGGAAGGCCGCTCCGCCGTCATCGAGGTGGAGGACAACGGACCGGGAATCCCCCGGGAGATCCGTTCGGATATCTTCAAGCCGTTCTTCACGACGAAGGAGGTGGGAGTGGGAAAGGGGCTCGGCCTGTCCGTAGCCTACGACGCCGCCCGCACCCTGGGGGGCGCGATCGAGGCGGTGTGCCCGGAAGAGGGCGGCGCCGTCTTCCGGTTGACCTTGCCGCTGAAGGGAGACGGTCATGCCGAAATACGCTGACCTGTTCGCGGTGACGGGGGGAAAAGGGACCCCGCCCGTCCCGGCGGCCGCGCGCGCGGAGAAGGAGGCGACGGAGGCCGGCGGGCCGTTCACGCTGCTTTTCGTGGACGACGAGGAACCGGTTCTCTCCGCGCTTCGCCGGATCTTCCTGGAGGAAAATTACGACATCCGGACCGCCGGGAATGCCGACCGCGCGTTCGAGATCCTCGAGACGGCCCCCGTCCAGCTCATCGTGTCGGACCACCGGATGCCGGGGATGACGGGCGCCGAGTTCCTCCGGACGGTCCGGGACCGATGGCCCGACACGATCCGCATCATGCTCACCGGGTACGCCGACGTCCAGTCCATCATCGGGGCGGTCAACGAGGGCGCGGTCTACAAGTTCATCACCAAGCCGTGGAACGACGAGGACCTGCGCCTCACCGTGAGCCTCGCCCTCCAGCAGTACGTTCTCGTGAAGGAGAACCGGAAGCTCCGGGAGATCACGAAGAGCCAGCAGCAGAAGATCAAGAACTACTCCGCCCTCTTCGAGGACAACCAGGCCGTGTCCGGGAACATCCTGGCGCGCGTCGGGATCGCGACGAAGGAGGCGATCGAGCAGGCCCGCGAGGACCGGAAACCCGGGGAGACCCTTGTGGATGTTCTCGTTCGCCGGGGCGCCGCGTCGGAATCCGCGATCCTCGACGCGTTGGCTTCATTCCTCCAGGTCCCGGTGGTCGACCTCATGGAGATGGACGTGAACGCGGAGGTGGTGAAGTTCCTCCCGCGCGACATCTGCGAACGGAAAAGGATGATCCCCCTCCGCCTCGAGGGACGACAGGTTTCCATCGCGATGGCGGACCCGGCGGACACCTTCCGGTGCGACGACCTCGAGCTCCTGACGGGGCTTAAAGTGGTCCCGTTCCTGGCCAGGGGGCAGGACATCGTCTCCATCCTCGGCAAGGTCTACGGGGACGGGCAGGAGACCCCCTCGCCGGAAATCGCGTTCGATCTTCCCTCGGAGAACGAGCCGATCGACGAGATCGACATCGTCATCGAGGACGAGGAGAGGCCGGCCAACATCCAGGAACTGATCGGGGAGAGCAGGATCCCTCCGATCATCCGGATCTCCAACGCCATTCTCTCCGAGGCCGTGCGTTACAAGGCGAGCGACATCCACATCGAGCCCAAGACGAAATACACCCTTGTCCGGTACCGCATCGACGGGATCCTCCATCCCAAGCTCCATCTGCCGCCGGACCTGCACGCCGCCACCGTGTCGCGCTTCAAGATCCTGGCGAAGATGGACATCGCGGAGCGCCGGAAGCCCCAGGACGGACGGATCACCGTGAAGGCGGGAACGCGCCTCGTCGACTTGCGCGTCTCCTCGATGCCGACCATCAACGGCGAGAAGATCGTGATGCGCATCCTCGACAAGCAGGCGTCGATCCGCGGCATCGACGAGCTGGGGATCTCGCCGCAGGACCTCTCCCGGCTCAAGGTCCTCATCCGGAAACCCCAGGGGATCTTCATCTCGACCGGCCCCACCGGGAGCGGCAAGACGACGATGCTGTATTCGATCCTCTCCGCCATGCTCGAGTCCATCCGCAGCTTTGAGACGATCGAGGATCCCGTCGAGTATTTCCTGGAGGAGGCCAACCAGGTGCACGTGCTCGACAAGGCGGGCCTTTCCTTCGCGTCCGTTTTGCGGGCGACCATGCGGCAGGACCCGGACGTCATCCTCGTGGGCGAGGTCCGCGATCAGGAGACGGCGGACGTGGCGTTCAAGGCGTCCCTCACGGGCCACATGGTGCTCACGTCCCTCCACACGAACAGTTCGGTGGCTTCGATCACCCGGCTCATCGACATGGGGGTCAAGCCGTACCTCATCGCCTCGGCCGTCGAGGGGATCCTCGCCCAGCGTCTCGTGCGCACCATCTGCCGGCACTGCAAGGTCGAGGAGCCCGCGAACCCCGAGCTCCTGTCGCTGCTGAACGTTCCGGCGCACGACGTCGGGGGGACGGTCTCCCGGGGGAAGGGATGCTCCCGGTGCAACCAGACCGGGTACCTCGGCCGCACCGGCGTCTTCGAACTCTTCGTGATGGACGACGGGTTCCGGGAGTCGATCTCGTCGAATTACCGGGAGGCGGAGCTCTTCTCGGCAGCAAGGGCGGCCGGCATGCGCACCTTGCTGGAGGACGGCATCGACAAGGTCAGAAGCGGGATCACGACGGTCGACGAGGTGCTGCGGGTCGTCGGCCCCCAGAAACGGATCGAGCGGGAGTGCCCGAAGTGCCGTCGTTCGGTGGACATCCGGTTCTACTTCTGTCCGTACTGCGGGGATTTCCGCAACAACACCTGCCGTCAATGCCGGCTCCCCCTTGAACCGGGCTGGTCGACCTGCCCGTTCTGCGGCACGTCAGGGGAATCCGGCGCACGGGCCGGGACGCCCACCCAGAGTTGACAGACGCGGGGACGGGCTGTTACGGTATTTTCTCGCGCGGGAACCGCAAAGCGGCGCGGGCGGATAGCTCAGTTGGTAGAGCATCGCCCTTACAAGGCGAGGGTCGCAGGTTCGAGTCCTGTTCCGCCTACCACTTGAAAGAAAAGGGGTTTCGGGTTATTTCCCGAAGCCCTTTTTTCTTCACTTCAGCGGTTTTATCACGCTCTTTATCACAGCCCGGCCGCCCCCTCTCGAATTTCAATATCGTCCACGCCCCTGTCGCCGACGGGCGCGTCATTTTCATGACGTTTTCGGCGGAAGGAATCCCGCCTCCCGCAGCCGCCGCCCGAAGTCCCGGGCCGTCTTCTCGATGAGCCGGCGTTCCGGTTCGCTGAACGAGTGCCAGGACATCTCGCCTGCGTAGAAGTCCACCAGCAGCTTGTACCCGATCCCGTTTCCGCATGCCTTGTGCGATGCCTTCTCCGCGAGGATCTTCACGGACAGCGCCGTCTCCCGCCGGTCGGATAGCCGCCGATCCGTGTACCCGTCGTACTCGTACTTGACGCCATGCGGCCGGGTGTACCGGTCGGAGACGGAGAGGGACCAGCAGAGCCATCCCCGCGGCGAGGACGGCATCAGGACTCAACCTCGGCCATTATCCGCAAGAGATGGGTCCGTAGGATCGCCGTGGGAGTGGTCCTGCGGGATAAAAAGGACGTTCCCGACGCGGGGGTCAACCGGTTTTCTCCCTGTACGGGCGGAAGGGGGACAAGGGACAATGCGGCATCCGACAGTCGATCCGCCCGTCCACGCGATAGCACATGCAGTCGCAGCACTTGGCGAGGATCGCCTGCCGCTGCGTCAGTCGTTCGCCGATGAAATGACCGGACAGGGAGGTCTTCCCGCGAGACTTCGGAGCACCATCCAACAATCTCACCCGATCTTCGAGTTTCATTTCGCCTCCTCCTTCTTCTCGCACTTCCCGCCCGGGCCCCCCGTCGCCGACAACCTCGCCAGCTTCTCCTTGCACGCCGGGCACGGTTCGCCGGACGCGCAGCCGCCGCACTTCTTCTTCTCCGGCGCCGGGATTCGCTCGTACCATCCGAGCCCGCCGCCCGCTGCCGCCCGGGCCTTCCGGGGATCGATCACGCGATGACGTTTCCGTTTCAATCCTCACCTCCCGAGAGAAGATTCGGGAGGGGGGAAGCGGTCCCGAAGGACCGCTGGGACGCCCCCCGCCCATCGTCAGCGTGCTCCCTTTCCACGTGATACCGCTTTCCAGCGGCCCCCGGCGAACGAGGGAACTTTCGGGTCACCAACCCGCGGCCTGCTGATGGCCGGCATGGAGGCCGGGGAGCTCAAGAAGCCCGCGTCGCCAGCCCCGCGCGACGCAGTAGCCCTTTGGATAGATCCGCCGTCATCGGATGAACAGGTACAGCGTGCCTCGCCGCTCACCAGAACTGACCCGGTTGTGCTCTCCTGAACTGACCCACCCCTGATTTTCGGTTTATCGTTTCCATTCCGGATTTACGCTGTCGATCGGC
>JAJZRM010000063.1 GCA_021802685.1 Deltaproteobacteria bacterium
TACGAGGTGTGGGAACAGCTGGGGTTCCGCGCGCCGGACGCGCTCCTGTTGCCGGCGGGAAACGGGACGCTGGTGATCGGTTCCTACATCGGGTTCCGGGAGTTGATGGAGGCCGGGCTGATCGGGAAGATCCCGAGGCATATCGCAGTGCAGGCCGAGAATTGCGCTCCCCTCTTCGCGATGTTCCGGGACGGCCTCGATGCCGTGCCGCCGGTCGAAAGCGGGGAGACGATCGCCGAAGGAGTCGCGATCGCCGCCCCGGTCCGCGGAAAGGAGATCGTGGACATCGTCCGGCGGACCGGCGGGGAGGTGGTCGCGGTGAACGATGCGGAGGTGGAGGAGGCGCTGGTCCTGTTGGGCCGCAAGGGGCTCTACGTGGAACCTACATCCGCCCTGCCGGTGGCGGCGTTTTTGAAATACCCAGGCACCCGGCCCGGCGTCGTCGTCGCGCCGCTGACGGGGCATGGGCTCAAGGCCACCGAAAAGATGCTGAAGATCGCTAAGTGCTCCAGTTCATAAATACGGTAACGCACCGAGAGCGTCGATGCGCCGCATCCGGCAAGGCGCGCGACTGAGGCGTACTGTGAAGTACGGCGCAAGGAGCGCCCCTCTCTCGGACAAAGTACGTTTCCTGGGGTACCCCCGGATGCCGATACAATACGTCTTGCCCGGCGAGAGGGGCACAACTCCGCCGGGGGCGGCAGCGATGGCCATGGATGGCACAGCCGCGATGCCCATGGATGGGCGAGTGCCGCGAAGGCCATGGACGGCCGGGAGCGGCCGGAGGGCATGGATGCCCGGGAGCGGCCGACGCTCGAATGCTACCGTATTTATGAATTGGAGCGCTAAGTAACGAAAATGCGCAATGAAAAGGTACGAAGAGAGGGACTCCTGGTCCTCCCGCTGGCGGCCATCTTCTTCATGGCTTGCGCGGTTGGAACCGGAGCCCAACGTTGGGAGTGGACGACTTCCGCCCCGGAGAGCCAGGGGATGGATTCGGCCAAACTGGATGCCGCCTGGGCCGATCTGAAGGGACGAAGCACCAAGGCGTTTCTCGTGATTCGCAACGACCGGATCGTTTACGAAAGGTACGCCGCAGGCTTCGGCCGGACAAAACCGCACTACACCGCTTCCCTGGCCAAGGCGCTGGTGGGCGGCGTCTCTTTGATGGTGGCGATGGACGATGGGCGAATCCGGCCGGACGATCCCGCGGGCAAGTACATACCGGAATGGGTCCATGATGCGAGGAAAAGCCGAATCACGATCCGGCATCTGGCGACGCACACCTCCGGGATCGAAGACGCGGAAGAGGGCGGCGCGCCGCATGAGCGGCTGACCGGCTGGAAAGGAGATTTCTGGAAACGGTTGGATCCGCCGCGGGACCCGTTCACCCTTGCAAGAGACGTCGCCCCGGTCCTCGAGCCCCCGGGCACGAAAGCCCGATACAGCAATCCGGGCATGGCCATGCTCTCCTATTGCGTGACGGCCGGTCTCCGGGGGGCGAAGGATGCGGATCTGCGGTCGTTGCTGAAAGCCCGCATCATGTCCCCGCTGGGCGTGCCGGAAGGAGAATGGACCTGCGGATACGGCGCCGCGACCCTGCTCGATGGAATGACCCTTGTCGCCAATTGGGGTGGCGGTTCCTTCAGCCCGAACGCCACCGCGCGAATCGGACGGCTGATGCTGCGCAAGGGGGATTGGCAGGGGAAACGGTTGATCACCGGACGCACGGTGACATCGGCGACGACCCATGCCGGAATTCCGAACGGGTCCGGGCTGGGCTGGTGGACGAACCGCGGAGCGGGCGGGGACAGACAGTGGAAGGCCGTGCCGGACGATGCTTTCGCAGGCATCGGCGCAGGCCAGCAGATCCTGCTCGTCGTGCCCAGTTTGGATCTGATCGTGGTGCGCTACGGAGAATTGATGGACAAATCCCTGTCCTTCGATGCCGGCCTGGAAGCCTACGTGATGAATCCCGTGATCGGTGCCGTCGCTTCGGGGCGGGGAGCTCCTTATCCTCCCAGTCCGGTCATCAAGGCCGTCCTGTGGGCGCCGGCCTCGGAGATCGTCCGGAAAGGGGAGGGCAGCGACAACTGGCCGCTCACCTGGGCGGGCGACGGCAACCTGTATGCGGCTTACGGCGACGGCTACGGGTTCGATCCGAAGATTCCGGAGAAGCGGAGCCTTGGTTTGGCCAGGATCTCCGGATTCCCGCCCTCCTTCAACGGCGTCAATGTTCGATCTCCAACCGGTGAACAGAGGGGAGACGGGAAAACCGGCAGGAAGGCGAGCGGCATGTTGATGGTGGACGGCGTGCTCTACATGTGGGTGCGGAATGCCGGAAACTCGCAGTTGGCCTGGTCCGGCGACCACGGCAAGACGTGGACGTGGAGCCGATGGAAGTTCACGACGAGTTTCGGTTACCCGACGTTCCTGAACTTCGGCAGAAACTACCAGGGGGCGAGGGACGGGTACGTCTATGTCTACTCACACGACAACGACAGCGCGTATGCGCCTGCCGACCGTATGGTTCTGGCGCGAGTGCCCAAAGGGCGGATCGGGGATCGGGACGCATACGAGTTCTTCGATGGTCTCGACGCCGGCGGCGAACCTCTTTGGACGAGGGACATCGCCCGGCGCCAGGCCGTCTTTTCCCACCCCGGGAAATGTTACCGATCGTCGATCAGTTACAACCCGGGGTTGAAACGCTACCTGTGGTCCCAGACGCTGCCCGGCGGCGATGCGCGTTTCCGGGGCGGCTTCGGCGTATACGACGCTCCCGAACCATGGGGTCCCTGGACGACGTCGTTTTTCACGGCGCAATGGGACGTGGGCCCGGGGGAGACAAGCGGTTTTCCCACGAAATGGATGGGCGAAGACGGAAGGACCCTTTACCTGGTCTTCTCGGGGGAGGATTCTTTTTCCGTACGAAAGGCGACTCTGACGCTTGCAGAGTAGCTGGTGCGCCGTCTCGCAAATATCTTGGCATTCGAGCGCCGCCGTGTTCACGGACCGTTTCGTTCGACCAGGAACTGGCGCATCTTTCCCCCCGCCGAGTCGCCGCGCGGGCGTTCTTCCGAAAGCTCGAGCGATGCCGGATCGACCCCCTGGGAAGAAAGGTACGCCCGGAGCCGGCGCAGCACCTCCGCGCAGACCGGAGCGCGGACGTATCCCGGCGCTTCCTCCAGGCGCAGCCGGAGCCGGCGCGGACCCGCCTGGACCACTTGGTACTTCAGGACGCCCGGCGTCTCCTCCACAACCGTGGCCAGCACCAGGGGAAGCAGCGGCCGGGTCGTCCCGTCCGGCCCTTCGATCCGGAGGATCTCGTCCCGGCGGCCTTCCGGCCGGATCCCGGGCAGCGGGCTGCCGCAGGGGCATGGCCCGGGAAGCGCCGTCACGCTGTCTCCGAGATCGTACCGGATGAGCGGCGAGACGAAGTTGGCCAGGTTCGTGAGCAACGTCGTGTGCGACGCCTCGCCGGGCGCGGCCGGTTCGCCCGCCGCGTCCACCGGTTCCAGGATCACCCAGTCGGCGTTTACGTGAAGGCGCCCGTGCCGGCAGTCGAAGGCGATTCCCATGAACTCCGAGGCGGCATACGTGTCCCGGACGGGACAGCGGAACGACGAGGCGATCCGCTCCGCCAGCGGGGGGGATAACCGCTCGGCGCCGGAAAGCACGAGGGCGGGGGCGATGCGCAGCCGTCCCGCCGCCTGTTCCCCGGCCAGGACGGCCAGCGCGGTGGGGTAGCTTCCGACCACCGCCGGCCGGTAACCGTTCAGCGCGCGCACCAGTTCCGGAAGGGGCGTCATCAGGGAAAAGGTGCGGTTGCGTCCGTACAGCCGGGGGTGAACGGAGCGGACGCGGGCGTCCACGACCGAGCTGGCGAAATGTCCCCCGGTGGCGATGATCGTCGCGGTCCGCGCCCGGTTCGACAGGAAGGGGACGGCCGCGCCGGCCGAAACCAGCGTCGGGAGCCGGCGCCAGAGCAGCAGGGCCAGATAGACGGACATCGCCCGCCGGTCGTGCGGCAGGACGGCGGGGGTCCCGGTCGTGCCGGAGGTCGAGAAGGCGACGTACCGGTCCAGGTAGAGATGCCCGATCCGGGACGGGTCGGCGACGAATGCCGCCGCCGTTTCCCAGGTGACCGCCCGGTCGGTCGACCACGCGTCGAAATTTTCCATCAGGCCGCGTTTGGTCACCGGCGGGAGGGACCGCAGCTCGCGGACCTCCCGGGGAAGCGCGGCGTACCGTTCCCGGTAGTACGGGGAACGGCTCCTTGCGTGTTCGATCAGCCGGCCGAGGCGCGCCTCCCGGCGCAACGCCGATTCCTCCGGGCGTTCCCGCCCGGCCCGCCGGATGTCCCGGAGCAGGCGGCACAGCGAAAAGTTCTCCGGATCGGCGCTTTTCCCGCCCTTCGGGGTCACGGATCCATCCTCCGGGTGACATGCCGCAAATCCAAGTATAATGTGTAATCGATTTACACGTGGAGGTACATCCGGATGCACGGAATCACGGCGCAAGTGAGCCTTTATCCCCTGGGACAGGACGACCTGTCGCCGTCGATCGATGCCGCGATCGTCGAGTTCGACCGGCACGGAATCGAGCGGCAGACCGGGGCGATGAGCACCGTGCTGGCGGGAGGGGACGAGGACGTGTTTTCCGCCCTGCTCGACGCCTTCCGCGGCGCCGCATCCCGGGGGCCCGCGGTCATGGTGGTCACGGTGTCGAACGCATGCCCCTGGAAACGATGAAAATCGAACCATACGATTCGCTTGCAGGCGAGTACGACGGCTGGTTTGCCGGGAACCGGTTCGCCTACGAATCGGAACTCCGGGCGGTGCGGCTCCTGCTCCCCCGGGAAGGCGCCGGCGTGGAGATCGGCGTCGGGACGGGAAGGTTCGCGGGGGAACTCGGGATACCGCTGGGCGTCGAACCGTCGAAATCGATGAGGGAGATCGCGCGGGCGCGGGGGATCGGGGTGATCTGCGGAAGGGCCGAGGATCTCCCATTCGGGGACAGCCGGTTCGACTACGTGCTCATGGTCGCCGTCCTTTGCTTTTTCGAAGATGCGGAAAGGGCGTTGCGGGAAGCCCATCGCGTCCTGAAACCCGCGGGATCGCTGGTCATCGCGTTCATCGACCGGGAAAGTCCTCTCGGCGGGACGTACGAGGAGCGGAAAGGCGGGACCGCGTTTTACAGGAACGCGACCTTCCGCTCGTCGGAAGAGGTGGCGGGATTTCTGAAACGCGCCGGTTTCCGGGCGATGGTTTTTCGCCAGACGATCTTCCGTGATCCGGGGTCCATGAAGGAACCGGATCCGGTCCGGGAGGGGCACGGCGAAGGTTGCTTCGTGGTCGTCAGGACGGAAAAATGACCCGGCGGGATCGCAAGATCGTCGGAGCTTATACGTAAGGGCACCTTGGGGAGGCGGGAGTGAAACGAGCGCTGGCGAAGATAACGGGCGAAATCTGCAAGAAATTCGGCAACGATCCCACCCGCATGATGGATATCGCCATGGCGGTGCAGGAACGTTTCGGCTGCGTTTCGCCCGAGGCCATGGATGAAATCGCCCGCGCGGTGAATTCGCACCGGGTCGAGGTCGAAAGCCTGGTGACGTTCTACGGGTTCCTGTCCGTGAAGCCCCAAGGCAAGGTCGTCATACGCCTCTGCCGCGACATCATCGACTGGATGAAGGGATATGAATCCGTCGCGGACGCCATGTCCAGGGAACTCGGCGTCAGCATGGGGGAAACGACCCCCGACGGCGCCATCACCCTGACGCATGCCCCCTGCATCGGGATGAGCGACCAGGCGCCCGCGGCGCTGGTCAACGAAGTGGTGGTGACGCACCTGACGCCCGAACGGGGGCGCCAGCTGGTTCGCGACCTGAGGAGGCACCTCGATCCGCAACAGCTGGTCACGATGGTCGGAGACGGAAACAACGACCATCCGCTGGTGCGTTCGATGGTGCGCAACAACATCCGGATGCGCGGGCCGGTCCACTTCGCCGATTTCGAGCCGGGGAGCGGGCTGCGGCGGGCATTGACGCTCAAGCCCATGGACGTGATCCGGGAAATCAAGGAATCGCGCCTGCGCGGCCGCGGCGGCGCCGGTTTCCCCGCCGGCCTGAAATGGGAGATGGCGGCGAACGCCCCCGGCGGGAAGCGCTACGTCATTTGCAACGCGGACGAGGGCGAACCGGGCACCTTCAAGGACCGCGTCCTGTTGACCGAGTGCACCGGCCAGTTGCTGGAAGGCATGGCGATCGCGGGTTACGCGGTGGGGAGCGACACGGGGATCATCTACCTGCGCGGGGAGTACCGCTACCTCCTGCCGTACCTGGAAAGCGTGATCGAGGAACGGCTCCGCAGGGGGTTCCTGGGACGGGACATCCTCGGGAAAAAGGGGTTCCGCTTCGACGTGCGGGTCCAGATGGGAGCGGGCGCCTACATCTGCGGCGAGGAGACCGCGCTCATCAGTTCGTGCGAGGGATTGCCGGGCGTCCCCAAGAACCGCCCGCCGTTTCCGCCGCAACAGGGATACCTCGGCTGCCCGACCATCGTGAACAACGTCGAGACCCTTTGCTGCGTTTCGCGCATCCTGCTCGAGGGAGCCGCATGGTTCGCCTCCATGGGGTCCCCCCGGACCACCGGAACGAAGGTCCTGAGCATCTGCGGAGACTGCCGGAAACCCGGCGTGTACGAGGTGCCGTTCGGGATTTCCGCGCGCGAACTGATCGAGATGAGCGAGGCGGAAAACACGGGCACCATGCTGATCGGAGGCCCTTGCCGGCAGATGATCGGGTCGGAACGGTTCGGCGGCCGGATCTGTTACGACGACCTCGCCACCGGCGGGGCGATCCTCATCTTCAACCGGGCGCGCAACAAGCTGGAGATCGCGGAGCATTACCTCGACTTCTTCATCGAGGAAAGCTGCGGCCATTGCACGCCGTGCCGCGTCGGGCTGATCCTGCTGAAAAAGGCGGTGCACAAGGTGATCGAGGGCGCGGGCGAACCGTCCGACCTGGCGGAGATGCGCGACCTGTCGAATTTCATCATCCGGATGAGCCGCTGCGGGCTCGGGCAGGCCGCCCCCAACCCCGTGCTGGGGGCGCTGGAGATCTTCGGAGACCTCTCCGCGGGGTTCGTGGCGGAGCGCAAGCCGGGATTGCTGCCGGAATTCGACCTGTCCAAGGCCGTCATCGACGCCGAGATGCGCGTCGGCCGGCAGTCGAAAATCGTCTGAGAGGCGGAGATGAAGACCGTTACGTTCACGATCGACGGCAAGATCGTCCGGGCCGACAAGGGGCAGACCATCCTCAAGGCGGCGGAGGCGGCCGGGATATACATTCCCCGGTTGTGCGCCTGCAAGGACCTGGTCCCCCACGGGAGCTGCCGGGTCTGCTCGGTGCGCGTCAACGGGCGCATCCAGGCGTCCTGCGTGCAGACGGCCGCCGAAGGGGCGATCGTGGAAAGCGAAACCGACGAACTGCGGGAGTATCGGCGCAACATCATCGACATGCTCTTCGTGGAAGGGAACCATTTCTGCATGTTCTGCGAAAAGAGCGGGTTCTGCGAGCTGCAGGCGCTGGCCTACCGGTTCGGCATCACCGCCCCGAAGTACCGTCTCCTGTACCCGAAGCGCGACATCGACCTCTCGCACCCGGAGGTCTACCTGGACCATAACCGGTGCATCCTGTGCGGCCGATGCGTCCGGGCTTCCCAGGACCTGGACCGGAAAAACGTCTTTCAGTTCGTCGAGCGCGGATGCAGGAAACGGTTGCAGGTCAACGGGGAAGCGTTGTCGGACACCGACCTGAGGGCGGCGGACCAGGCGGTGTCCGCCTGCCCGGTCGGCGCCCTGATGCGGAAGCGCGTCGGCTACGCGGTGCCTGTGGGCCGGCGGCCTTACGACGAGGTGCCGATCGGCCGGGACATCGAGAAGAAGGGGGAGGAGTAGGATGGCGGCCAAGCCCCGCATCGCGACGGTCAGCCTGGCGGGCTGTTTCGGGTGCCACATGTCCCTGCTGGACCTGGACGAGCGGATCCTGAAGCTGGCGGAGCTGGTCGAGTTCGACCGCTCCCCGATCAACGACTACAAGGATTTCCGGGCCCGCTGCGCCGTCGGCGTCGTGGAGGGCGGCTGCTGCACCGAGGAGAACGTCCACGTGCTGGAGCGGTTCCGCAAGCAGTGCGACCTGCTCGTCTCCATCGGGGAGTGCGCCATCAGCGGCGGCATTCCGGCCATGAGGAACAACATCCCCCTGCGCGAGTGCCTCGAGGAGGCGTACCTGAAATCCCCGGGGGTCTACAATCCCGGGGGCGTCATCCCGAACGACCCGGAAATTCCGCTCCTGCTGCATCGCCTCTACCCGTGCCACGAAGTCGTCAAGATCGACCTGTTCATCCCGGGATGCCCTCCCCCGGCGGACGCGATCTGGGACGCCCTGGTGTCCCTCCTGGCGGGGCGGCCCGCGGCGCCCGCATACGACCGCCTCAAGTACGATTAGAAGGATGAACGCATGATCTCCACCGGAAGCAGGCACAGGAAATACACGATCCTCCCGTTGACCCGCGTGGAAGGGCACGGCAAGGTCACCATCCACATGAACGGCGAGGGGGAGGTGGAGCAGGCGCGGCTGCACATCGTCGAATTCCGCGGCTTCGAGCGGTTCATCCTGGGGCGGCCGTACTGGGAAATCCCGGTCATCGTGCAACGCCTGTGCGGGATCTGCCCGGTGAGCCACCACCTGGCCGCCGCCAAGGCGATGGACCGGATCGTCGGAGGGGAACACCTGACGCCCACGGCGGAAAAGATCCGGCGGCTCATGCATTACGGCCAGATCTTCCAGAGCCATGCGCTGCACTTCTTCCACCTGTCGAGTCCCGACTTCCTCTTCGGCACGGACGGGACGGCGGCGAGCGCGTTCGAAGCGCCGGCGGAGCAGCGCAACATCCTGGCGGTGGCCGCCAGGTATCCCCAGCTGGCCGTGCAGGGGGTGATGATGCGCCGGTACGGCCAGGAAATCATCCGGGCGACGGCCGGGAAGAAGATCCACGGAACCGGCGCGGTTCCCGGCGGCGTGAACAAGAACCTGTCGCTTTCCGAGCGGGACGTGCTCCTGAAAGAGGCGGAGCGGATGCTCGAGTGGGCGCGCGGCGCCCTCCGGCTGGCGCGCGATTTCACGATGGACCATCTCGCCGAGCTCATCCCGTTCGGTTCGTTCGACTCCAACCACCTGTCCCTGGTGCGCGAGTCGGACGGGGCGCTCGACCTGTACGACGGAGTATTGCGCGCGGTGGACAAGGACGGCCGGAAGCTGGTCGATGACGTGAACTGCCAACGGTACCTCGAAGTCGTGCGGGAGGAAGTGCGCCCCTGGTCGTACATGAAGTTCCCCTTCCTCCGGGAGCTGGGGCCGGAGCAGGGCTGGTACCGTGTCGGCCCGCTTGCGCGGATGAACACCTGCAGCTTCATCGGGACGCCCGAGGCCGATGCGGCGCACAGGGAATTCATGGAGCTGAACCAGGGCCGGCCGAACAACGTCACCATGTGCTACCACTGGGCGCGGATGATCGAGCTGCTCCATTCGATCGAGGCCATCCGGGACCTTCTCGATGATCCCGACCTCCAGGGGGACGACCTGGTGGTTTCCGGCCCGCGCCGCGAGGAGGCGGTCGGGCTCCTCGAGGCGCCGCGGGGAACCCTTTTCCACCATTACCGCGTGAACCGGAACGACGAGGTGACGATGTGCAACCTCATCGTATCCACCACCAGCAACAACGAGCCGATGAACCGAGCCGTGACCAAGGTGGCGAAAGACCACTTCACCGGCAGGAAGGAGATCCCCGAAGGGCTGTTGAACCACATCGAGGTGGCCATCCGGGCGTACGACCCGTGCCTCTCCTGCGCGACGCACGCGGTGGGGGGGATGCCGCTGGCCGTCGAATTGCGGGACGCGTCCGGGGCCCTCGTGGACCGGCGGGTGCGCGATGCCGTCTGAACGGATCCTGGTCATCGGATACGGCAACCCCGGGCGGGCCGACGACGGGCTGGGACCCGCACTGGCGCAGCGGTTGGAGGCGATGAACATTCCCGGGCTCACCGTCGAAAGCGACTACCAGCTTTCGATCGAACACGCGGCGATGGCGGCGGAGCACGATATCGTGTTGTTCGCCGACGCGGACGGCGGGTCCGAGGCGCCGTATTACCTCCGGCGGGTGGAGCCCGCGCCGGCGCACCGGTTCACGTCGCACGGGGTCGCTCCGGGCGAGGTGCTTCACCTGGCCCATTCCTGCTTCAACGCCTCGCCGAAAGGGTACCTTCTGGGAATGCGCGCCGAGGTTCTCGACCAATACAAGGAAGGGTTGAGCGCGTCCGCCCGGGAAGGGCTCGACGCCGCCCTGGAATATCTGCCGCGGTTCATCGCGGCGAATCGGAGGCACAGCATGCAAAAGGGGAAGCATGTCATTCTCTGCGTCGACGACGACCCCGACGTCCTGGCGTCGCTGGGGGTGATCCTTGCGTCCGGCGGGTACGACGTCGTGACGGCGTCCACCGGGAAGGAAGGGCTGAAGGCATTCAGGGAATCGAAGCCCGACCTGGTCATCCTGGACCTGATGATGGAAGAGGTCGACGCCGGAACCAGGCTCCTGGAGGAAATGAAGGCATGCGACCCCCTGGTCCCGGTCTTCATGCTCAGTTCCACCGGCGACTATTTCATGGGTGCGGCCGACGCCGACGGGATGGGGCTGGCTGGC
>JAJZRM010000064.1 GCA_021802685.1 Deltaproteobacteria bacterium
ACGGGGTCCTGCGTGGCGACGCCGACGGGGCAGGTGTTGAGGTGGCATTTGCGCATCATGACGCAGCCCAGGGTCACGAGGACCGTCGTCCCGAATCCGAACTCTTCGGCTCCCATCAGGGCGGCGATGGCCAGGTCGCGGCCGGTCTTGAGCTGCCCGTCCACCTGCACCCGGATGCGGTCCCGCAGGCGGTTGAAGATGAGCGCCTGCTGGGTCTCCGCCAGTCCCAGTTCCCACGGGAGGCCGGTGTGCTTGATCGAGGTGAGCGGCGAGGCGCCCGTGCCGCCGTCGTGCCCCGAGATCAGCACCAGGTCGGCCTTCGCCTTGGCCACGCCCGCGGCGATGGTGCCCACGCCGACCTCGGAGACGAGCTTGACCGAAACGTCGGCGCGCGGGTTGACCGACTTCAGGTCGTAGATCAGCTGCGCCAGGTCCTCAATCTAATAGATGTCGTGGTGCGGCGGCGGGGAGATCAAGGTCACGTACGGCATGGTGTGCCGGATCCTCGCGATGTCCGGGCTCACCTTGTGGCCGGGGAGCTGGCCTCCTTCGCCGGGCTTGGCCCCCTGGGCCATCTTGATCTGCAGCTCGTCCGCGTTCATCAGGTATTCGGTGGTGACTCCGAAACGTCCGGAAGCGACCTGCTTGATCCGGGACCGGAGGCTGTCCCCGTTGGGGAGCGGGACGTACCGCGCGGGGTCTTCCCCCCCTTCGCCGGAGTTGCTCCGGCCGCCGATCCGGTTCATCGCGACGGCGATCGTCTCGTGAGTCTCCTTGCTGATCGACCCGAAGGACATCGCGGCGGTGAGGAAGCGCGGAAGGATCTTCTCCACCGGCTCCACCTCGTCGATGGGAACCGGCGTACCCTTCCGGAAGCGGAAGAGGGAGCGCAGCGTGGCGTGCTCCTGCGCCTGGTCGTTGATGAGGGTTTCGTACCGCTTGAACATCGCGTAGTCGTCGAGCCGCGTGGCGGACTGCAGCGTGTAGATCGATTCGGGAGTCCACAGGTGCCGTTCGCCGTCGACGCGGACCTGGTAGACGCCGCCCACGTCGAGCATGCGGTCGCGCGAGTCCCACCGTCCGTCGATCGGGTAACCCCGCCGGTGGCGCGCGACGGCCTCGGCCGCGATCTCGGACAACCCGATCCCGCCGATGCGGGAAGCGGTGTGGGTGAAATATTTATCGACCAGGGGTTTCCCCAGCCCCACGGCCTCGAAGATCTGGGAACCCAGGAAACTGCGCAGCGTCGAGATCCCCATCCGGCTGAACGTTTTCAGGAGCCCCTTCTTGACCGCCGTGATGTACCGGTCCACCGCCACGCCCGGCGACACCGGATTCTCCAGCATGTCGGACTCGGCCAGGTCGCGGATCGTCGAGAGGACGGTGTGCGGGCAGATCGCGTTGGCGCCGTACCCGAGGAGCAGGGCGAAATTCATGACCTCGCGGGGCTCCCCGCTCTCGACGAGGATCGCCGCTTTCGTCCGCAGCCCCCTGCGGATCAGGTGATGGTGCAACCCGGCGGTGGCCAGCAGCGAGGGGATCGGCGCCCGCGCGGCGTTCATGTTCCGGTCGGTGAGGATGAGAAGCGTGGCCCCCCCCTGGATCGCCTTGTCCGCCCGGACGAACAGCCTCGCGAGCGCCGTCTCCAGGGCCTTCCCGTCGCCGTCCGCCGGGAAGAGCGTGTCGAGCTCCGCGTGCAGGAGGTCGGGATGGTTCGAGTTCCGCAGGCGGAGCATGTCCTCCGGAGTGAGGATCGGCTGGATGAGCCGCAGCATCCGGCAATGCATGGGCGTTTCGTCGAGGAGGTTCTGCTCCCGGCCGATGTAGCTGTTCAGCGACATCACCAGCTCCTCGCGCAACGGGTCGATGGGCGGGTTCGTCACCTGTGCGAACAGCTGCTTGAAGTAGGAGAAGAGCACCACCGGCCGGTTGGAGAGCACCGCCAGCGCCGCGTCGTCTCCCATGGATCCGACCGGCTCCTGCCCCTGGGACGCCATGGGGGTCACGATGAGCTTGATCTCCTCGTTGGTGTAACCGAAGGCGTGCTGCTTGCGGAGGAGCTCCTCGGGATCCTCGTGGGGGATCTCGGAAGGGACGAACAGCCCGCGCAGCTCGATCCGGTTGTCCTTGACCCAGTTCCGGTACGGCTTCCGGCGGGAGATGTTCGCCTTGATCTCCTGGTCGGGGACGATCCGCTTCTGCTTCATGTCCAGAAGCAGCATCCTCCCCGGCTGCAGGCGTCCGCGGCGGATGATCCGCTCCGGCGGGAAGTCGATCACGCCGGTTTCGGACGCCAGGACGATCATTCCGTCCTGGGAGATCGTGTACCGGGCGGGGCGGAGGCCGTTGCGGTCGAGCGTCGCCCCGAGGTACCGGCCGTCGCAGAACACCATCGCCGCCGGGCCGTCCCACGGCTCCATCAACGTGGAATGGTACTCGTAGAACGCCCGCTTGTCCTCGCTCATCCGGTACTTGGGGCCCCACGCTTCGGGGATCATCATCATCATGGCGTGCGGCAGCGAACGCCCCGCCATGACGAGCAGCTCGAGGGCGTTGTCGAAGATGGCGGAATCGCTCCCCGTCTCGATAAGCACCGGCTTGATCTTCTCGATGTCGTCTCCGAACAGGGGGGAGGACAAGGTCGCCTCCCGCGCCCGCATCCGGTTGATGTTTCCGCGCAGCGTGTTGATCTCCCCGTTGTGGGCGCAGATGCGGAACGGGTGCGCCAGGTGCCACGTGGGGAGGGTGTTCGTGCTGTACCGCTGGTGCACCACGGCGAACGGGCTCATGAAAAGTTCGTTCTTCAGGTCCGGGTAGAACCTGGGAAGCTGCGTTCCGGTGAACAGGCCCTTGTACACGATCGTCCGGCCGGAGAGGCTCGTGACGTAGAACTGGCTGGCGTCCACCTCGTTCCAGGCGGCGATCTCCTTTTCGGCGAGGCGCCGCACGACGTATAGCTTCCGCTCGAAGGCGTCCCCCTCGTGCTTCCCCCGGGACAGGAAGATCTGGCGGATGCGGGGACGGGTGGAACGGGACAGGTCGCCAAGGACGGACGGATCGACGGGTACCTCGCGCCATCCGAGGACCGGGCATCCTTCCGCTTCCGCGATCCGTTCCAGGGTCCCGGAGCACCTGGCGGCAAGCCCCTCGTCCATCGGAAGGAAGACCATCCCGGCGGCGTACTCCCCGCGCGGGGGGAGGTAAAGGCCGTCCCCGGGGCAGACCTGCCGGAAGAAGGTGTCGGGGATCTCGACCATGATGCCGGAGCCGTCGCCGGTGGATTTGTCGCCCCCCAGGGCCCCCCGGTGCTCGAGGTTGACGAGGATCCGGATGCCCTGTTCCACAACGATGTGCAGGGAGGCCCCATCGATCCTTGCCACGAACCCCACGCCGCAGCTGTCGTGGTCGTTCTTGGGGTCGTACAGGCCGGTCGGCCCGGGGACACCGGCGGCGTTCATGCGAAACGATTTTTCGTGATGCTGCATTCCGTTGAACCTCTCGAACAGGGATATCCGGTCGAATTATTGATTATGGCATGGGAAGGCGGGTCATGGGCGTGACGGGCGCAATTTGAAGTTTAGCGGCGTGGAACAGTATAGCATGGCGGGAGGACGGGCGCCCGGAATCTTTTCGGGGGCCCGGGCACTCAAAGGGATGCGGGAATCCCTGGGGCGGCACGGACCGGCGGGAGGGGGAGGCCATGCATGCGCTGATCGTATACTATTCGATGTACGGGCATATCCATCGAATGGCGGAAGCGGTTGCGGAAGGGGTCAAGGCGGTGAAGGGAGCCGAGGCGACGCTGCGGCGGGTGCCGGAGACGCTGCCGAAGGCGGTCCTTGAGAAGATGGAGGCCCTGGAAGCGCAGAAAGGGTTCGCCCACGTCCCGGTGTGTGCCGTGGACGAACTGCCCGCCTATGACGCGATATTCTTCGGCACCCCCACGCGGTTCGGGAACATGTGCGGGCAGCTGCGCCAGTTCCTCGACGCCACCGGGCGGCTCTGGTTCACGGGCGCCCTCGTCGGCAAGGTCGGGAGCGTCTTCACCTGCTCGGCCACGCAGCACGGGGGCCAGGAATCGACCATCCTCAGCACCCACATCACGCTTCTGCACCACGGGATGGTCATCGCCGGCCTGCCGTACACCTTCCAGGGGCAGATGCGCATCGACGAGATCACCGGCGGCTCGCCGTACGGCGCCTCCACGATCGCGGGCACGGACGGGGAGCGGCCGCCCTCGGAAAACGAACTGGCCGCCGCCCGGTTCCAGGGGAAGCACGTGGCGGCCATCGCCGCGCGGCTGGCGAAGTAGGCGCAGGGTGCCGGCGCATCCGGACGCGGGGAAGCCGGCCGATCCGAAACGGCTCGTCGAGCTTCCCCGGCTTGTCGCTTCGTACTACACCGGGAAGCCCGATCCGTCCGCCGCGGGGCAACGCGTGGCGTTCGGAACTTCGGGGCACCGCGGATCCTCGCTTTCCCTCTCGTTCAACGAGGACCACATCCTCGCCGTCGCGCAGGCGATCTGCGAACACCGGGCGGCGGCGGGGATCACGGGTCCCCTCTACCTGGGAAAGGACACGCACGCCCTCTCGGAGCCCGCGTTCCGGACCACCCTCGAGGTCCTCGGGGGGAACGGCGTCGTCGCGATGATCGACCGGGACGGCGGAAGCACTCCCACGCCGGCCGTCTCTTTTGCGATCCTTGAGCACAATCGCGGGCGGAAGGAAGGATTCGCCGACGGGATCGTGATCACCCCGTCCCACAACCCCCCGGAGGACGGAGGATTCAAGTACAACCCGCCCCACGGCGGACCGGCGGACACCGGCGTCACGCGGGGGATCGAGGAGCGGGCGAACCGGATCCTGGCGGAAGGGCTGCGCGGGGTGAAGCGGGTTCCGTACGAGCGGGCGCGCGGCGCATCGACCGCCCGCCGGCACGACTACATCGGCGCTTTCACCGAGGGACTGGGCGGGGTCCTCGACATGGAGGCCATCCGCGGGGCGGGGATCCGGATCGGCGTCGATCCGCTGGGAGGGTCCGCCGCGGCGTACTGGGAGCCGTTGGCGCGGCGATACGGGTTGAACATAACCGTGGTCAACGACGCGGTGGATCCCGCGTTCCGCTTCATGACGCTGGACTGGGACGGCAGGATCCGGATGGACTGCTCGTCCCCCCATGCGATGGCGGGGCTGATCGGGATGAAGGACCGCTTCGACGTAGCCTTCGGCAACGACACGGACGCCGACCGGCACGGAATCGTTACGCGGAGCGCCGGGCTTCTCAACCCCAACCATTACCTGTCCGCGGCGATCGACTACCTCTTCCGGCGGCGCGCGGGATGGCGGGCGGACGCGGGCGTCGGGAAGACGGTCGTGAGCAGCGGGATGATCGACCGGGTGGCGGCGCGCCTCGGGCGAACGCTGGTCGAGGTTCCCGTGGGGTTCAAATGGTTCGTCCCCGGGCTTCTGGAAGGTTCCCTGGGGTTCGGCGGGGAGGAGAGCGCCGGGGCGTCGTTCCTCCGGAAAGACGGGACCGCGTGGAGCACGGACAAGGACGGGCTGCTCCTCGGCCTGCTGGCGGCCGAGATGATGGCGGTGACCGGGCGCGATCCCGGCGAGCTGTACGAAGAACTCACGAGGGAGTTCGGCGCGCCCGCGTACGAGCGGATCGACGCCCCGGCGACCCGGGAACAGAAGGCGATGTTGTCCCGCCTGTCCCCGGAACAGGTGGACGCTGTGACGCTCGCGGGGGAAAGGATCGAGACGATGCTCACCAAGGCGCCGGGGAACGGAGCGGACATCGGTGGATTGAAGGTGGCCACCCGGAACGGGTGGTTCGCCGCGCGGCCGTCGGGTACGGAGGAGGTCTACAAGATATACGCCGAAAGTTTCCTGGGGACCGACCACCTGCGGAGGATCCAGGTGGAAGCCCGGGACCTGATCTCCCGGGTCATCGCTTCCTCGTAGGGGCGGAACCTAGTGCACCGTCTCGCAAATATCTTGGCATTCGAGCGCCGCCGCATCCGCGCCTGCTTCGTCGTGCTCGTTGCCGTTGCCGGATGCGGGGGAAGTTCCGCCGGCCCGCCGGAGCCGGTTCCCGTTCCCGGGGGCTGGCCTCCGATCGCCCTGTCCGCCGTGGCCGGGGGGTTCGCCCTGCCGGTCCACGTCGCCCATGCGGGAGACGGCACCGGCCGGATCTTCGTGGTGGAGCAAGGAGGGCGGATCCGGGTCCTCGACAACGGCGCGACGCTTCCCGACCCGTTCCTGGACATCTCCGGCAAGGTCGCCTGCTGCGGCGAACAGGGTCTTCTGAGCGCGGCCTTTCCGCCCGGGTTCGCTTCGAAAGGGTATTTCTACGTGAACTACACCCGGAATCCGGACGGCGCCACGGTGGTCGCCCGCTACCGGGTCTCCCCCGGGAACGCGAACGCGGCCGATCCCGCCACGGAGGAAATCGTCCTGGCCGTTCCGCAACCGTTCGTGAACCACAACGGGGGACAGATCGTTTTCGGTCCCGACGGCTATCTCTACATCGGCACGGGAGACGGCGGGGGAGCGGGCGATCCCTCGGGGAACGGGCAGAATCCGGGGACGCTCCTGGGGAAGCTGCTTCGCATGGACACGGAATCGGGGGCGGTTCCGTACGGCGTCCCCGCCGACAATCCCTTCGTCGGCGCCGCCGGGTTCCTGCCGGAGATCTGGGCGTGGGGACTCCGCAACCCATGGCGCTTCTCCTTCGACCGGCGGACGGGAGACCTCTATATCGGCGATGTGGGACAGAACGCCGTCGAAGAGGTCGATTTCCAACCGGCGGGAAGCCGCGGAGGGGAGAATTACGGCTGGAACGTCATGGAAGGCGCGGACTGCTTCGCGGGCGCCGGGTGCGACACGACGGGATTGACGCTCCCCGCGGCGCAGTACGGCCACACCCGGGGATGCTCCGTTACCGGCGGCGTGGTGTACCGCGGCGCGGACGATTCCGTCCTGCAGGGCATATACTTCTACGGGGATTACTGCAACGGCCGGATCTGGGGCCTGAGGAGGCGGGGCGCGGCATGGGAAAACGCGGTGTTGCTCGAACCGCCGGCCGCTCCCTTGAACGTTTCCTCTTTCGGCGAGGACGAGGCGGGGAACGTATATGTGGCGAATTATGCAAACGGCGATCTCCTGCGGATCGTCGCCCGGTGACCGTTCGGCCGGGGAAGGAGGCGGGAGATGCGGGTCGCCGTTTCGGGGTCCGGGGGGCTGATAGGTTCCGCCGTCTCGCCGGCGCTCCTTAAGGCCGGGCACGAGGTCGTGCCGCTGGTCCGGCGCCTCCCGGCCGCCGGGGAAAAGGCGATCCGGTGGGATCCTTCCGGGGGGTCGATCGACGCCGCAGGGCTCGATGGAATCGACGCGGTGATCCACCTGGCGGGGGAGAACATCGGCTCCGGGCGATGGACGGCCGCCCGGAAGGCGGCCATCCGCGACAGCCGCGTGAAGGGGACGAGCCTGCTCTGCGGCGCCCTCGCGGGGCTTTCGAACCCGCCGAAGACGCTGGTGTGCGCTTCCGCGATCGGGTATTACGGGGACCGGGGGGAGACCCCCTTGACGGAGGATAGCCCCGCGGGAACCGGATTCCTGGCGGATCTCTGCGGGGAGTGGGAGGCGGCGGCCGAGCCCGCCGCCCGGAAAGGGATCCGCGTCGTCACCCTGCGGATCGGCGTCGTGCTGACGCCGAAAGGCGGGGCGCTGCAAAGGATGCTCCCGGCGTTCCGGGCGGGGCTGGGAGGCGTGATGGGAAGCGGCAGGCAGTACGTCAGCTGGATCGCCCTCGACGACCTGGCCTGCGTCGTCCTGCATGCGCTGGTCCGGAAAGATCTGCGGGGGCCGGTGAACGCCGTGGCCCCGCGTCCGGTCACCAACCGGGAGCTCGCGGAGGCGCTCGGCAAGGTGTTGTCGCGCCCGGCCCTGCTGCCCGTTCCCGCCTTCGCCCTGCGCCTTGCGCTGGGGGAGATGGCGGACCCTCTCCTCCTGTCCGGCTGCCGGGTGGATTGCCGGCGGTTGGATGAAACCGGGTACCGTTTCCGATTTCCCGAGATCCGGGAGGCGCTGCGGCACCTGCTCGGCCTCCCGGGTTGAGAAGGCGTTTACCGGCAGACCGGGCAGGAAGGCGGGGAATTTCCTTCCGCCTTCCGCCGGTCCTCCTCGGTCTGGTATTGAGGGGTGTCGACGCGGGCCGTGCGGTCGTCCCCTTCGGCGAAGGCCTTCGCTTTCCAATCCTCGTCCTCGGACCATCGGTAGGGGAGCGCCCGGACCGTTCCGGGTGCCGCCATCGAGGCGAAGGAGGAAAGGGCGTCGGCAAGGATCGTCCGCTGCAGTTCCGGGTCGCCGGGTTTCCCGGCCGTATGCCCCAGCGGAAAATCGAGGAACGCCGCGCGGGGCGGGTTGACGGCCCGGGTGATGTCCAGCGCGCTCGCGAGGCACAGCGTCGGGATCCCCGCGGCTTCCGCGCTCCTTGCGACCAGTCCCACGGACTGGTGGCAGACCGGTCAGACGGGGACGAGCAGGACGATGTCGGCCTTTTCCTCGAGGAAACGGGAAACCAGTTTCGGCGCGAGCTCTTCGGAGACGCGGCGCGTGGAGTAGATCCCCCCCATGAAGGACTGGAACGTTCCGGCGAGAGCGCCCAGGAAACCTTCGCGGACGAGCCGGCGCAACGGATCGATCGGAAAGACGACGTTCGGGTCCCTGCGGGCGACGGAGAGGTCGTAGGCGAAGTGGGTCGCGCGGAGGTCCTTCGTGTCCACGTCCGTCGGGATGTCGCGGATGGAGGTGTCGTCCTTGTGGTGGAACGCCACCTGCCCCGTTACGTACACCCCCCCGGAGGCGGCGAGCCCCAGCCGGCATTCCGATAGCGGTTTCGCGAGCGGAGCCCACGGCGGCGGGATTCCGTTGAAGACCCAGTTGTACGGCTTGTACCCGAGGCGGGCGTAATTGTCCCGGATCCTGGGGATGTAATCGACCGGCGCCATGGAACCCTTTTCCGCTTCCATGGATCGATTATAACCCCGCGCGTTCCCCTCCGATCTTCGCATCGCTCATCCGTTCCAGGACGAGGATCAGCGCCTGGGTGCCGCGCGAACCAAAGCCGTTGGCCTTGAGGGCGACGTACATCTGGTGGACCAGCGCCAGTCCGGGCAGCGCGAGGTCCATCCGCCTCGCCTCGTCGAGGGCGATCCCCATGTCCTTCACGAAGTGCTCGACGAAGAACCCCGGGTCGAAGTCCCGCTTCAGGACGCGCGGGGCGAGGTTGGACAACGCCCAGCATCCCGCCGCGCCGCCGGAGATGGAGGACAGCATCGTTTCGAGATCCAGGCCTGCCTTGTGCCCGTAGATCAGCGACTCGCAGACGCCGATCATCGTCCCGGCGATCACGATCTGGTTGCACATCTTGGCGTGCTGCCCCGCTCCGGGCCCGCCCTGGCGGACGATCGCCTTTCCCATCGCCCCGAAGAGGGGGGCGAGGGCCGAGACGGCTTCCGGGTCGCCGCCCGTCATGATGGAGAGGCGCGCCTCGCGGGCCCCGATATCGCCCCCGGAAACGGGGGCATCCACGGCGTGGACGCCGCGGCCCTTCGCAGCCTCGTAAATTTCCTTGGCGAGCGACGGCTCGGTGGTGGTCATGTCCGCCAGGATCGAACCGGGGCGGGCGCCGGAAAGGACGCCGTCCGGTCCGAAGTAGACCTCCCGCACGTCCGCGGGGAACCCCACCATCGTGAACACCACGTCCGACCGTTCCGCGACGGCACGCGGGGAATCCGCCCACGAGGCGCCCTTCTCGAGCAGGAGGCGCGCCTTTTCCCGCGTACGGGAGTACACGGCGGCCACGTACCCCCTCGCGAGGAGATGGCCGCACATCGAGAGCCCCATGACGCCGGTGCCGATCCAGCCGACGCGGGTCGCTTCCGGGGATATCCGCATCATGTCCTTCACCTCCGTCCGGTTCCGTGCATCATCGCGGGGATCGGGCGAACCCGATGACCAGGTCGGTGACGTTGGTGCCCGTCGGCCCCGTGACGACGAGGTCCCCGAGGGCGCTGAAGAACGGGTAGGCGTCGTTCCCGTCCAGGTATTCGCGGGCGTCCATGCCGAGCGCCTTCCCGCGCGCCGCCGTCGCGCCGTCGGCCCAGGCGCCCGCGGCGTCCGTCGGCCCGTCGATCCCGTCGGTCCCTCCGGCGAGCACCCCCATCCGTTCTTCTCCCGCCAGCGCGATTGCCGACGCCAGGGCGAACTCCTGGTTTCGCCCCCCCTTGCCGTTCCCGCGCACCTGGACCGTCGTCTCCCCGCCCGCGATCAGCGCGACGCAGCCGCCCGGCGGGAGGGAGGCCGCGGCGGACCGCAACCTGCCGCAGAACGCCCGGGCGCAATCCCTTGCCTCTCCCCGGAGATAGCCGGGAAGCAGGACGACTTCCGCGCCCTCTTCCCCGGCCGCCCGCCCCGCGGCTTCCAACGCCGTCCGGTTCGTCCCCACGAATCCGCACGTCACCTTCTCGAAGACCGGGTCCCCGGGCTTGGGCGTTTCGGGCGACCGGTCGGCGGCTCCCTGCGCCAGGCGCCACCGGACCGCGGCGGGGACCGCGTACAGGAGGCCGTACCGCTCGAGCACGCCGACCGCGTCCGCGTACGTCGTGGGGTCGGGAGAGAAGGGGCCGGAGGCGATCACCGACGG
>JAJZRM010000065.1 GCA_021802685.1 Deltaproteobacteria bacterium
GAGGAAGAGGAGCACGCGGGACACGGCCATGCTGAACGGCAGTTCCATGACCACCCGCGTCCCTTTCCCGGGGTTGGAGGACAGGTCCGCCGTCCCGTTGAACCTCTCCGCCGTGGCGCGCACCGCGTCCAACCCGACCCCGCGGCCCTGCGGTCCGGCCGCCGGATTCCCCGTGCTGAATCCCCTGCGGAACAGGAACGCCGACAGTTCCCGGTCGTCCAGGCGGCGGGCGGCCTTCTCGCTGACCATCCCCTGCCGGATCGCCGCCTCCCGGATTTCCTGCGTGTCGATGCCGCGCCCGTCGTCTTCCACCTCGATGACCACCCGCCCCTTCTTCGGCGTGGCGGTGATCGACACCCTTCCCTTCGAGGGCTTCCCGCCGCGTTCCCGGGTCCCGGGGGGCTCGACCCCGTGGACGATCGCGTTTCGGACGATATGCGACAGCGGCTCCGCGAGCGCCTCCGCCACCTTCCGGTCGATCTCCGTCTTGCCGCCGCGGATCAGGATCTCCACGTCCTTCCCCAGGTCCCGCGCAAGGCGGACCGCCATGGACCGCAGGGAATCGAACAGCGACGACAGGGGGATCATCCGGATGGAAATGATCTCGGACCGCATGTCCTCAAGGTTCTGCGCCAGGGTTTCGGAAACGACGATATCGCGGCGCCGGACCTCGGACAGCCGGGCGAACACGTCATGGAACATGGACTTCCCGGCCTCGAGCAGGGGAGCGACCCGGTTCTCCAGCGCCGGCGCCACCTCTCCCCGGTTGATGCCGTCCTGGACCATGGCGAACAGGTCGGCGACCACCCGGCGGAACGGCTTCTCCAGCTTGTCGCCCTGGCTCCTCAAGTCGGCCTGGCGCAGCTGGTGGGCGATCGCGGCGGTCAGGTGGTTCGAAATCGCGTCCAGCCGTTCGGGCTCCACGAGGGTGCCCGTCCCGAGTTCCGCGCCGCCGGGAACGTGCGGGGGTTCCGCCGCGGGGGGCGAAGCGGCGGAGGGCGGACCCGCGGGCGCTTCGGCCGCCTGCGGAGGAGGGGGGGGATCCCCCGCGGGCGCCTGCGCAGGCACCTGCGCGCGCCGCAGCCGGTCGATGACCGGCTGGACGTCGATCGCTTCCCGCTGGGGCTGGGACAGGGAATCCACGAGCCGGGAGAGGGTGTCGAGGGCCAGGAACAGGGAATCCGCAAGTTCCTTTCCGGGGAGGATCGCCTTGTCCCGCCGCCGGGCGAGGGCTTCCTCGAACCGCAGGGCGAGCTCCGAGATGCCGGAGAACCCCAGCATCTGCCCGGCTCCCTTCAGGGTGTGCGCCTCCAGGAGGACGTCCCCCTCCAGCCTGGCGTCTCCCGGGTTCTTCTCCAGGCGGACCAGCCCCTCGTTCATCCTGGAGAGGCGGACCTTCGCCTCCGCGATGAACTTCTCCCGGAACCGGGAAAGGTCGATCCGCTTCTCTTCCGACATGGCCCCCTACACCTGGAAGACGGCGACCCTCTCCTGCAGCTTCGCCGCCATCGACCGCAGTTCCGCCGCCGACGAGGAGGAGTCCTTCATGTGGCCGGCGGTCACCCGCACCATCTCCGCGATCTGCCGCATCGCCTGGGCCACCTGCTCGTTCGCGCTCGTCTGCTGGTGCGTCGCCAGCGAGATCATGGAACTCGCCTCCGAGGTCCGCTCGATCGTCCGGATGATCTCCGTGAACGCCTCGGACGCCTTCCGGATCGTCTCCTTCCAGTGCTCCACTTCCTGCGTCCCCTGCTCCGTCGCCTCCACCGAGCTGTTCGCCGCGGACTGGATCTCGCCGATGATCCCGCGGATCGTCTCCGTCGATTCCCGCGTCTTCTCGGCCAGGCGCCGCACCTCCGACGCCACCACGGCGAACCGCCGGCCGTGCTCTCCCGCCGCCACCGACTCGATCGCCGCGTTCAGCGCCAGGAGATGGATCTCCCCGGCGATCTCCTTGATGATCTCCATGACCTTCCCGATCTCGCGCGACTTCTCGTCCAGGAACAGCGTCTTCCCGGCGATGTCCCCCACCCGCTCCTTGATCTGGGCCATCGCCTCGACGCCTTCCCGTCCCAGCGTCTCCCCCCGCTGCGCCACATCCACCGAACGCGACGCCGCGTCCTTCACCGCCTCCGCGTTCCGGGCGATCTCCTGGGACGTCCGGGACAGTTCCTCCACCGTCGCCGTCACTTCCGCAACCGACGTCGCCTGCTGCGAGGAGCTCGCCGCCTGGTCCTGGATCATCGTCATGATGTTCGACGAGAAGGAGCTCACGCCCGCGCCCGTCTCCTGGATCTGGCGCAGGACGACCCGGAGGTTTTCCGCCATCGCGTTGAAGGCGCGCGCCAGCGACCGGACCTCCTCGAAACCCTCCTCGGGAATCTGCTGCCGCAGCTCGCCGGCGGCGACCCGCTGCGTGCTCTCCACCAGGTTGTGGAGGCCCGAAACCGTTTTCCTGGAAATGGACCTGGCGCTGAACAGGGCTCCCGCGAAGATCAGCATGCCCAGCAGCGATATGCTCAAGGCCAGCCCGCGGAGAAGCGAGTCGACCTCCTTGTAGTTGACGCCGATCTGCACCGTCCCGTACCTTTCCCCCGCGACCGTCACGGGCGCCGTGAACTCGAGGATCCGGTTCCCCTTGAAGACGGTCTTCCGCTTGACGGTTCCCGTTTCCTTCTTCCCTTCGGGCGCCGGTGGGGCGGCGGCGGGATCCTGGAGTTCCGCCCCCTCCATCCCGTGGTCGGAGTGGGCGACGGCCCGCCCTTTCCCCTGGCCGGGGAAGTAGTTGTAAACCGCCGCGAAGGAAAGGACGGGCTGCTCGGCGGTCATCCGCTCCATGAAGTTGCGCAGGTAGAGGTAGTCGTACCGGACAAGTTGTTCCGCGGCGGCGGCCTGCACCGTGGCGACGAGGATTCTCCCGTGGTTCTCCAGCATGTCCTCCAGGGCCTGCCTCGTGCGGAGATAGGAGAACGCGGTGACGACCACCAGCACGGCGACGATCACCGCGACGATCGTGACCAGGATCCTTGAGGAAAGCGTGTTCCAGCGCATGGTTCCGTCCCCCTCTTAGTACAGCAGGCAGAGTCCCGATTCGGTGATCCCAACCGCCCAGGGCTTCTCCGCGTTCATCCGTTCGCACAGCGCCGCGGGCACCCGCCGGAGATCGCCCGCCATGAGCACCACGGACCCCAGGATCCCGCGGCACCGGACTTCGCGGGCGGGTCCCAGCCGCCCGAGATGCACGACGTACCGGCCGGGGGACGCCTCGCCTTCCGCGTCCGCCTCCTCCACGCCGAGAACATCGCGGCAGTCGTAGCCGCGGACCGCATCCCCGACATCGAGGAGCAGGATTTCCAGCGACGGCGTCACGGGTTCAGGCACATCGACGGCGACAACACGCCGGCGAAGCGGCCGGCGCACGCCACCGTCCCCTCGAACAGGCGGGCCCGCGACGGGTCGAGGGATTCCAGCACGGGCAGAATCGCCGAGGCGGGGTGTTCCCAGACGTCCTCGACGGTGTCTGCGAGGAATCCCGCCTCCTTCCCCCCGTAATGCAGCACCACGATGAGTCTTCCTTCCGTCGCCGCCTCCCCGGCGGCCGCCCCTCCCAGGATCCGCTGCAGGTCCAGCACGCACAGCACCTCGCCATGGCAGTTCATGAGCCCGACGACCTCGGGGGCGGCGCCGCTGACGCGCGCGATCGAGGCGGGCCGGAGCACCCGCCGGACGTGCGCGAGGTCCGCGGCGTACCACTCCGCCCCCAGCGTGAAGACGAGAAAAGAGCGAACGGAGCCGGTTTCTTCCTCGCCCGCCGGCCCGAAAGCGTCGGCGCCCAGCGAAGCTTCGCGGAGAAGACCTTCCCGGCTCTCGTCCAGGGAGGGAAATTCGATCTGGGACGGCATCGCCGCTCTCCTCATACAGCGTTTTGACACCAGCAGTCCCTTCATTTATCGGAACATTTTCCTTTCAACTTTACCTTCGGACAAATGCGAGAAATTCCTTTGCGCGGGGAAAAGGTATGTTAACATACATATATGGTGCGCCTGACCCCATCCCAGCAACGAGTCCTGCTTTTCCTGCAGGAGTTCGCGACCCGGAACCGCTTCGCCCCCACGGCGAAGGAGATCGCGCAACACTTCGGAATCGCAGAGAAAAACGCCTTTTACTACCTTTACCTCCTGGAGCGGAAGGGGTTTCTCCGCCGGAAGCGGCACCACCCGCGGCGAATCGAATTCACTTCGCTGGCCGCTCCGTACCGCCCCCCCCGGCGCGTTCCCGTCCTCGGGGGGGTTCCCGCCGGCCCCCCCCGGGAGGCGGTCGAAAACGCCGGGGAGGAGCTGTTCCTCGACCCCCTGTTGACCGGAGAAGGCGAAGTCTACGCCTTGCGCGTCTCGGGGGACAGCATGACGGGGGCCGGGATCCGGGACGGGGATTACGTCCTGGTCCGCCCCCAGAAGGACGCCGAGGACGGGGAGATCGTGGTGGCCGTCGTGGACGGGGAAGCCACGGTGAAGCGGCTGCGGCGCGCGGACGGAGGGGTTCGCCTCGAGGCGGAAAACCCGGCCTTCCCTCCCCTGTTCCTGCCCGGGCCGGGGGCCCTCCGCTCCGGCGGCGTTGGCGCCCCGCCTCCCGCCCTGCGCATCGCGGGCAAGGTCGTCGGCCTGTTCCGGAGAATGTGATGGACACGGCGGCGGAAACCCTCCCGCGGCGGATCGGCCTCGACGCGCTGTGGGCCTCGTGCCTCGCCCCCGCGCCGGGGAAGCTGGCGGCGCTCTTCGGCCCCGGCGCGAGCCGGCTCGCGTTGCGCGCCGCGGCGGCCCCCCTGCTGGCGGGCGAAGCGATCGTGGCGGTGGACGGCGGGAACCGGTTCGATCCGTACGAGGTCGCGCGGGCGGAGCGGGCCCTCGGGGGAAGCGGAAGGGCCGCCCTCTCCCGGCTCCTCGTTTCCCGCGCCTTCACGTGCCACCAGATGGAGGCGCTCCTCTCCCTGCGCCTCCCGGCGGCGCTGGCAAGGGAACGCGCGCGGATCGCCCTCGTCCTCGGCCTGCCGGAAACGTTCGCCGACGAAGACGTCCCGTACGCGGAGGCGTGCCGCGTCTTCCGGGGGTGCCTCTTCGCCTTGCGGCGGCTTTCCCGGGAAGGGACGCGGGTGGTGCTGGCGGGGGAAGAGGGGGGGACACTCTTTCCCTTCGCCCCAATAAAATCAAGAGTGTCCCCCTTGGCAAGAGTGTCCCCCCCGAGCCGGGCCGGGTTCTTCCGGTACCTGGCGCGGACGGCGGACCCGCTGCTGTTGTTGGGGGATGGGGGGGGACACTCTAACCCTTCGTCCCGTGTTTGAAGCTAAGAGTGTCCCCCAACCCCCTGCAAGGAGAACCAAATGGGACGGACCGTCCTCCCCTTCACCCAGGAGCTGTACCGCGAGGAGGAGTCGTGGGCGCCGTTCCGGCGCGCCCTGCGGAAGGAGGACCGGGAGCTGCTCGACGATCTGTTCGCCGCGGCGCGCTACCACACCGCCGCCTGCGCCTTCGCCGGGCGGGCGGTCCCCTTCGAGGCGATCCTCCTGAGCATGCTCATCGAGGAGCGCCGGGCGGTGCGGGAGCTGGAGCGGAAGGTCGCGGAGCTGGAGCGGGGCAGTGGGGGACACTCTAACCCTTCGTCCCGCGTTTGAGGCTAAGAGTGTCCCCCCTGTCGAAGGGTTAGCATGTCCCCCACTGCGGGTTGGGTTTTCGACATCGTCCCCCAGGACGGCGGCGTCACGGTCTGGTTCCGCGACGAAACGGGGAAAACGTCGCCGTTGCGGGCGCCTTTTCGCCCCTCCTTCGTCCTCGCCGGCGGGGGAACCCGCCGGGGAACGGTCGAGGCGGCGGCCCGCCGCTGGGGGTGCGCCGCTTCCCCCCGCGAGGGGATCGATTTCTTTTCCGGGGAGACGGTGCCCGCATGGACGGTCACGGTCCCCCGCACGGGAGCGCTGCGGGAAACGGTGCGGAAGGCGGAAAGGGCGTTCGGGCCGGAGGTCCTGCACAACGCCGACATCGCCGCCGAGCAGCAGTTCGCGCTCGCCTCGGGGTTGTACCCCCTGGCGCGCGCCGAGGTCGACCTTGCGCCGGACGGCACGATCCTCTCCGCCCGCGTCCTCGACTCGCCGTGGGACGCCGACGCGCCCCTCCCCGCGTTCACGGCGGCGCGCCTCGCGGCCGCCGGCATCGGACACCCCGCCCACGGACGGGTGCGCCCCCTCGAGTTTTCCGCGGACGGACGGACCCACGTCCTCCTATGGGAAGAAGACGGCGGCGTCCTCCGGGAACTCCAGCGGCTGCTTGACGCCCACGACCCCGACCTGCTCGTGACGGAGTTCGGCGACGACCACATCCTTCCCCGCCTGCTCGCCCTCGCGGCGCGCCTGCGCTTCCCCCTGCGGCTCGGCCGGACCGGCCTTCCGGCAGGAAGCGGCGGGGGCGGGAGCGCCGTCCGCCGCACGAGGGAGCGCTCGTACTTCACCTACGGACAGGTCGTCTTCCGCGCCGCGGGGCACTACCTCGACGGCCGGTGGCACGTGGACGCCCGCAACTCGTTCCTCTTCGCCGATACCGGCCTTCCCGGGCTGATCGAGCTGTCCCGCCTCTCGGGCATCCCCCTCCAGCGGATGGCGCGCTCGTCCCCGGGCACCGCCATCTCGGCGATGCAGGTGGCGGAAGCCCTGCGCCGGGGGGTCCTCGTCCCGTACAAGAAGCGCGAGCCGGAAGCGTTCAAGACGGCGCAGGAGCTCGTGGAGACCGATAAAGGGGGGCTCACCTACCTCCCCCGCCCGGGGCTCCATGAAAACGTGGGGGAGCTCGACTTCGCCTCGATGTACCCGGCCCTGATGGCCCGCTACAACATCTCGCCGGAAACGGTGAACTGCCGGTGCTGCCCGGACGACGCCCTCCCCGTCCCCGGCATTCCGGCCCGCACGTGCCGGCGCCGCCGCGGGCTCGTTCCCGAGACGATCGCTCCGGTGCTCGCCAAGCGCGCCTTGCTGAAAGGCCGGCAGAAGGACGCCCCGGACCCCGTGGAGCGGGAGACGCTGCGGCAACGGCAGACCGCCCTGAAGTGGCTCCTGGTGGTGTGCTTCGGCTTCCTCGGGTACAAGAACGCCCGCTTCGGCCGCATCGAGGCGCACGAGGCGACCACCGCGTGGGGGCGGGAGAAGCTGCTGGCGGCCAAGGAAACCGCGGAAAGCGCGGGGTTCGCCTTCCTCCACGGCCTCACCGACGCCATATGGGTGAAGCGGGAGGATGCGGCGGAGGACGACTACCGGCGGCTCGCGGACGCGATCACGGAAGGGACGGAGATGCCGATCGCCCTCGAAGGGGTCTACCGGTGGCTCGCCTTCCTGCCGTCGAAAGGGAACCCGCGCGTCGGGGTGCCCAACCGGTTCGTCGGCGCCTTCGCCGACGGCGCGGTCAAGGCGCGCGGGATCGCGATGCGGCGATCCGATACCCCGCCCTTCATCGCCCGCTTCCAGCGGGACCTGCTGCTCCGGATGGCGGAAGCGCGCGGCATCGGCGAGCTGGGGGCGATGCTTCCGGAGCTTCGGGAGGCGGTCGAGGCGGCGGCGCTGGAGCTGCGCGGGGGGCGCGTCCCGCCGGAGGCGCTGTCGGTTTCGCGGCGGCTGTCGAAAGAGCCGGAACGGTACGTCGCAAGCACGGCGGCGGCGGAGGTCGCCCGCGAGCTGTCCGGCCGGGGCGTGACGCTGCGCCCCGGCTCCCGCATCCGGTACCTGCTGGTGGACGGCGGAGGGAAGCAGCGCGGCCGGGCGGCGGGGTTCCTCGACGGCGGCGAGTCGCCGGATCTTTCCCGCTACGAAGCGATGCTGCGCGCGGCGGCGGAGGAGCTGCTGGGGGTGCTGCGGCCGGTCACGGATCCCCGTCCTTGAGCAGGCAGCTGCAGATGAGGTCGATGTCGCTCTCCCCCAGCTCGGGGTAGTTCCCGCAATAGAACCCGCACCGGTCGACGAAGACGGTCCCGGGAAGGTCGAAACGCTCCTCCACGTACCGTTCGTAGAACGGCTGGGTCTGTATGTTCCCCGCGATGATCGGCCGCACCTCGATCCCCGCCCCCGAGAACTGGTTCAGGTAATGCTCTTTCAGCCGTTCGCTCCTGCAGAGCACCGGAAGGGCGAACGGGGACAGCCGGGAGATGTGGCCGTGCGCGATGGGGATCAGGTCCTCGTTTCCCCGCAGGACCTTCTCGATCTGCAGGTGGTTCCGCTCCCGCCTCCGGGTGTTCTCGTCGAGGAACTTCATCTGGAACAACCCGAGGAAACCCGTGATCTCCGTCGGGCGGAAATTGAACCCGAGGTCGTAGAAGGTGTACTTCGCCTGCAGCTCGCTCGAGACGTTGTACCGCTTCCGCAGCATCCGCTGCTTGACGGCGCTCAGGTTCCGGTCCCAGCCGTTGGCCCGGACGATGCGCAGCATGTCCGCCAGCTCGTCGTCGTCCGTCGCCGCCATGCCCCCCTCGATCGTCGACATGTGGTGCGCGACGAAGAACGAGAACGTCGAGGCCAGGCCGAAGTTCCCCGTCCTGCCCGACGGCAGCTCGGTCCCCAGGGATTCGCAATTGTCCTCCAGCAGGACGATCCCCGCCTCGCGGCAGAGATCCCGGATCGCCTCCAGGTCCCCGGTGAATCCCAGCGCGTTCGTGAGGAAGAGCGCCTTCAGACCGACCTCCCGGATCCGCGCTTCCAGGTTCCGGGAGCTGACGTTCAGCAGGGACGGTTCGCAGTCGACCGGCACGGGCGTGAACCCCATCTGGAGGACCGGCATGACGTTCGTGGACCAGGTCAGCGCGGAGAATCCGACCTTGTCACCCTGACCGAGGCGCCCCAGGTTGCGCAGCGCCTGCATCAGCGCCAGGTTCGCGCTCCCTCCGCTGTTGAACAGGACGGCCTGGGAACGCCCCTGCCACTTCGCGAAGGTTTTCTCGAACTCGAGGCACCGCCGCCCCATGCTCAGCGGATCCGCCTGCAGGATGAATTCGGAGAGGGCTTTCCGCGTCTCGTACTCCCGGAAGAACGCGTTCTTCATCAAGGGGATCATGCTTCCTCCGGACCCGCCGGCCCGCGGGGCCTCTTCTTCCGTTCCCTGTACTCCCGGACGGTCCGTTCGATCCCTTCGTCCAGCCCGATCCGCGGCCGGAACCCGAGCGCGGAGGCCTTTGAGACATCGAGGCATTTTCTCGGCATCCCGTCCGGCTTCGACGGGTCCCACGCGAGCTTTCCCCGGAAACCCGCCGCCCGGGCGATCATCCCGGCGAGCTCCCGGATGGAGACGTCGGTCCCGCTGCCGACGTTGATGACCTCGGGAGCGTCCTCCCGGTCCATCAGGAACAGGACCGCTTCCGCCGCGTCGTCGACGTGCAGGAACTCCCTCCGCGCGGCGCCGGTGCCCCAGATCGTCACCTCGTCTCTTCCTTCGTCCGCCGCGTCGGTGAATTTCCGGACCAGCGAAGACAGGACATGGGCGGTCGCCGGGTCGAACGAGTCGTTCGTGCCGTACAGGTTGCACGGGATCGGGCAGATCCCGTTCAGGCCGTACTGCCTCCGGTACCCCTCGATCATCTTGATCCCGGCGATCTTCGCCATCGCGTACCCTTCGTTCGTCGGCTCCAGTTTCCCGGTCATCAGGTGCTCTTCGCGCATCGGCTGGGGGCATTCGCGGGGATAGATGCAGGAACTTCCCAGGAAGCAGATCCGTTTCACGCCGGTGAGGTACGACTGGTGGATGACGTTGTTCTGGATCATCAGGTTGTCGTACAGATACTCCCCCGGGGAGGCGATGTTCGCCAGGATCCCGCCGACCCTGGCGGCGGCGAGGACGACGTACTCCGGCTTCTCGCCCAGGAAAAACGAGCGCACGGCCGGCGTGTCCCGCAGATCCAGTTCCTTCCGGGTCCGCGTGACGATGTTCCCGTACCCTTCGGCAAGCAGCCGCCGGCGGATCGCGGACCCGACCATTCCGCTATGCCCGGCGACGAAGATCCTGGCGTCCTTTTCCATTTCGAGAGGGTACCACCTTTCGCGAGCGCTATGGAGGTCCAGCCTCCGAAACAGGCGATGGCAACGCGCTGCGAAAGTGCCGGACCGCTATGCTCTATGCGGGTTTCGTATCACCAGACCCATCAGGGATCATGCGGTGATCTGTCGATCGGCATGAAGACGACATCTGCCGATGGGTGTCCGGAAGTTTTCTCACTCTTTCAGTCCGATTGATTTTTTGATTAAAGATATTCTCGCTTTTCTTGTCTTCCTGTCTAATCCTAAATAATTTTTAATTTTATTAGTTGTTTCCCTTGTTATTACCAGTGCAGATAATTGATTTATTAATTTACTTCGAAAATATTTATCTTTAAATGCCAAAGGAATCATTTTTTTCTGCGCAGAAAATCCCGCAGACGTTAATATTCTACTTAATGATATATTATTTAACATTATTTCTTTAAATTCACATAATTCATCTATTGAATGTTCAACCGTATAAAATGGAATACATTTATCTGTCATCCAATAACTATCATCTATAAATCCTTTTCTTTTGGCAATTTCATAAACCTCCGTCCCAGGATAGATAAACAATACTATTAAATCATCTCCAACCCAGATATATTTTATTTTTTGTAGATATTGAAATAATTCTATTGTCTCGT
>JAJZRM010000066.1 GCA_021802685.1 Deltaproteobacteria bacterium
ATTATACACCCGATGCAGCGCGCTTTTAATCCGAGGATGACCCGCTGGAGGTCGGCCACGGAAATCGGGTAGATGCCGGCGAACGGCTCGTCGAGGAGGAGGAAATCGGGGGACAGGACCAGCGCCCGGGCGATCTCCACCCGGCGGCGCTCCCCCCCGGAAAGCGCATACCCCATGGTGTCCGCCACGTGGGTTATCCGCATATCCCGCAGGAGGGCGTCGAGCCGCTCCGCCCGCTCCCCCGTCGAAAGGGAGGTCTCCTCCAGGAACACGAGGATGTTGTCCCGCACGGAAAGCTTCCGGAAGACGGACGGCTCCTGCGGCAGGTACCCCAACCCCATCCGCGCGCGCCGGTGCATCGGCAGGTCCGTCACCCGGCGGCCGTGGAGGGTCACCTCCCCCGCGTCGGGGCGGACGAGCCCCACCATCATGTAGAAGATCGTCGTCTTCCCCGCGCCGTTGGGCCCGAGGAGCCCCACCACCTCGCCGGGAGCCGTCTCGAGGGATACCCCCTTCACGACTTCCCTGCGGCGGTACCGCTTGTACAGGTCCGACACTTCGAGGGACTTCCCCTCCCGGTCTTCGAGCCGGCGGTGGAGACGCCGTCCGGTGCCCGCGCTGTTCGTCACGGCTTCGGCGCCTCCCGGATCCCCTTGGGATGGATCACCGCCTCCACCCGTCCCCCGCCGTCGGCGCCCGTCACCACGGCCCGGTTTTCCTGGAGGTAAACGGTGATCGCCTCCCCCCGGATGGTGTTCTCCCCCTGCCGCAGCGTCGCCCCCCCGGAGAAAACGACCCGCTGCTCCAGGTTGTAGAATGTCGCCCGCGCGGAAAGGGCCTCGCGCCCCTCCTGGAGGAACCGGACCGCCCCTTCGGCCTCGATCCGCTCGATCGATTTCGTCCGGCGGGAGTACTCCGCGCGCAGCCGGTTCGCGTGCATCGTGACGTCGCCCTGCCGCGCGACCACGTTCCCTTCGAAAGTCAGCGAATCGCTGCCGCTGTCCGCATTGAGGCGGTCCGCCGTAATCTGGATGGGAAGCGTCCCCGCCTCCCGGGCGGCGGCTCCGGGTTTCTCCTCTCCCCGGGCGCTCAGCGCGGCGGCGGCAACCAGGAGCAAGCCGAGCGCGAACCGGCCGATCCGCATCGGCCTCACCCTTTCCGCCCCGGAAGCGCGGCCGGCGCCACGCGGGTCACCGGCGAATCCAGCGTGATCTTTCCATCGAGCCACCTCCACACGAGGTTCGTCCCGGCGAGGGAGAACCCCGGCCCGGAGAGCGACACGGGTCCCGGGACGCGAAGGACCCCGGCGGCCAGGTCGAGGTCGGCGGGGGAGAGCTCCCCCTTCCAACCCCCTTCGCGGTCGGCCTCTCCCCCGTCCGGCAGGGAAACGGTCCGGCCGTTGAAATCCCAGAACGCCCTGGGCGCCCGGATGACGGACCCCTTGAAATCCTCGCCCGTCCCCAGGAACACGACCACCTCGGAACCCTTCACGGTCTTCCGGCCATAGCTGTAAACCGCCTCCCGCGCGTCGAGACGGTTCCATGTCCCGTCATCGTGGAACTCCCGCATCGCGACGGGCGCCATCCGGATCTCGGGACCGTCTCCGTCCGCCTCCGGCAACGCCGCGGTCGCCGGGGCGCCGTTCCCCGGACCGGCCGTCCCGAGGGCCAGGCCGGCGACGATCAGGGCGAAGACCGCCCACGGGAGCAGGCGCGCGTTCATTCCCCGTCCCTCCCCTCGAAATATTTCGCCGTCACGGTCCCCCACGACCCGTTCGCCTTGAGGACGAAGTCGATGATTTCGCGCACGGCCCCCATCCCCCCCGGCCGGGAGGAGACGAAATCCACCGCGTCCCGGACATACGGTTCCGCATCGCAGGGAGCCGCGGAGAATCCGACCCCCCGCAGGATCGGCACGTCCACGATGTCGTCGCCGACGTAGCAGCTCTCCTCCGGGCGGACGCCCCGCTCCGCGAGGATCTCGCGCCACACCGCCACCTTGTCGAACGCGCCCTGCCGCACGATGCCCACCCCCAGCTCCCGCGCCCGGACCGCCACCACGTCCGACGAGCGGCCGGTGATGATTCCCACCGCCACCCCCGCGCGCTGGAGCATCTTGATGCCGTGGCCGTCCCGCACGTGGAACCGTTTCGTTTCCATGCCCTTCCCGTCGAGGAGGATCCCCCCGTCCGTCAGCACCCCGTCCACGTCCGTCAGGAACAGGCGGACCCGCGCCGCCTTCTCCTCCGCTCCCGGGCGCGCCGCCGGTCCGTTCATCCCACGCCCGCTTTCAGGAGGTCGTGGATGTGGACGATCCCGATCGGCTTCATGGGGGAACCGGCGTCGAATACGAAAAGGCTCGTGATGGAGTACTCCTCCATCTTCCGGAGCGCCGCCGCCGCCAGTTCCGCCGCGCCGATCCGTTTCGGAGAGGCCGACATCACTTCCCGGGCGGTCGTCTTGAAAAGATCGACTCCCGCCGCCGTGGCTCGCCGCACGTCCCCGTCGGTGATGACGCCGGCGAGATTCCCCTCTCCGTCCACCACGCCGGTCACGCCCAGCCGCTTGGCGCTGATGACGAAGAGCGCGTCCTTCAAGGGGGTTTCCGAGGCGACCATCGGGATCGCGTCCCCCGTGTGCATGAGGTCCGCCACCGTCTGCAGCCGCCGGCCCAGGGCGCCGCCGGGGTGCAGCCGCGCGAAATCCTCCTCGGAAAACCCTTTCTCCTCGAAGAGGACCACGGCGAGGGCGTCGCCCATCGCCAGCGCCGCCGTCGTGGAGGCGGTGGGGGCGAGCCCCATCGGACACGCTTCCTCGGGAACGCCCACGTCGAGCACCACGTCGGCGTAGCGGCCGAGGGTGGAATCCGGTTTTCCGGTCAACGCGATCACCGGCAGGCCCATCCGCTGGAACACCGGCAGCAGGCGGACGATCTCCTCCGTCTCCCCCGAGTTGGAAAGGGCGATGACCACGTCCCCCCGGCGCACCATTCCGAGGTCGCCGTGGATCCCGTCCGCCGAGTGGAGGAAAAAGGCGGGCGTGCCCGTGGAGGCCATGGTCGAGGCGATCTTTCGGGCGATCAGCCCCGACTTCCCCATCCCGGTGACGACGATCTTCCCCTGGGCCGCCTTGAGCAGGTCCACCGCCTTCCCGAAGCGCGCGTCGACCTTCCTCCGCAGCCCCTCGATCGCGGACGCCTCCACGGCGAGGACCCGCGCCGCGCGGGCGATCCGGTCATTCTCCACGGCGGGCCTCCTCCCCGGCGGCGGCCCGCAGGGCCAACAGGGACCGAAGGAGCGGCTCCACCTCCCCAAGCGACAGGCTGTTCGGGCCGTCCGAAAGCGCCCGGCCCGGATCGGGATGGATTTCCAGGAAGACGCCGTCCACCCCCGCCGCCATCGCCGCCCTGGCCAGCGGTCCGACGTATTTCCGTTCGCCCGAGGAAGCGGTTCCGGCGCCTCCCGGGAGCTGCACGCTGTGGGTGGCGTCGAAGACTACGGGGCAGATCGATTCCCTGATCAGGGGAAGTCCCCGGTAGTCCACCACAAGATTATTGTACCCGAAGGTGGTCCCCCGCTCCGTCACGAGGACGGAGTCGTTTCCGGTGGACCGCACCTTCTCCACCGCGTTCCGCATGTCCCAGGGAGCCATGAATTGCCCCTTCTTTATGTTCACCGGCACGCCGGTCCCGCCGGCGGCCAGCAGCAGGTCGGTCTGGCGGCAGAGAAACGCGGGAACCTGGAGCAGGTCGACCACGCGGGCGACGGCTTCCGCCTGCCCCGGATCGTGGATGTCCGTCGTGACGGGGAGGCGATGGCGCTCCTTCACCTTCGCGAGGATCCGCAGCCCCTCCGCCTCCCCCGGCCCGCGGTAGGAAGCGGCGGAAGAGCGGTTCGCCTTGTCGAAGGAACCCTTGAACACCACGTTGATCCGCAAGCGTCCCGCGAGTTCCTCGAGGAACGCCGCGACTTCGATCGCCATCTCCTCGGACTCGAGGACGCACGGCCCGGCGATGAAGAAGGGAGGGCAGCCGGGGCCGGCCTCGAACCGCCCGGCGATGGACACTTTCCGGATCATTCCCGTTCCCGCCACGGCTACGATGCGCTCCCCTGGGATGCCCGCGCGTGCGCCGCGCCGATGAAGTCGCGGAACAGGGGGTGCGGCACCAGGGGGCGCGACTGGAACTCGGGATGGAACTGGCACCCGAGGAACCACGGGTGGTCCGGCACCTCGACGATCTCCACGAGCCGGTCGTCCGGCGACACGCCCGTGATCCGCATCCCCTTGGAGGGGAACAGGTCCCGGTAGTCGTTGTTGAATTCGTACCGGTGACGGTGCCGCTCGGAGATCTGCGAGGCGCCGTACGCCTTCCGCGCCAGCGACTTGTCGAGGACCTTGCACGGGTACGAGCCCAGCCGCATCGTCGCCCCCTTGTCCTCCACGGACCGCTGCTCGGGCATCAGGTCGATGACGGGGCACTGGCTCTCGCTGTCGAGCTCCCGGCTGGTCGCCGCGGGAAGGCAGCACATGTTGCGCGCGTATTCCACCACGGCGACCTGCATCCCCAGGCAGATCCCGAAGTACGGTATCCGGTTCTCCCGGGCATAGCGGACGGCGGCGATCTTCCCCTCCACCCCGCGCGACCCGAACCCGCCGGGAACCAGGATGCCGTCGACGCCTTTCAGCAGCGCCTCCGCCCCGGTGCGCTCCACCTCCTCGGAGTCCACGTACCGGTGGTGGACCCGCACCTGGTGCGCGATTCCTCCGTGGGTGAGCGCCTCGTTCAGGCTCTTGTACGATTCCTTCAGGTTGACGTACTTCCCGACGATGGCGATGGTGACCTCCCCCACGGGGTTTCTCCATCGCTCCACCACGCGCGTCCAGTCGTCGAGGCGCGGCTCGCTCGCCCAGATGTTCAGCAGCTCCATCAGCTTGTCGTCGAGCCCCTCCTGGTGGAAGACCAGGGGCAGCTCGTAGATGAGCTCGACGTCGCTGGCGGTGATCACCGCGTCCTCGGTGACGTTGCAGAAGAGGGCGATCTTTCCCTTGATGTCCTTGGGCAGGGGACGGTCGGTCCGGCACAGCAGGATGTCGGGCTGGATGCCGATGGAGCGCAGCTCCTTCACGCTGTGCTGCGTGGGCTTGGTCTTGAGCTCCCCGGCCGTCCGGATGTAAGGGACGAGCGTGACGTGGACGTAGAGGACGTTCTCCTTTCCCCGGTCTCCCTTCACCTGCCGGATCGCCTCGAGAAAGGGGAGGCTCTCGATGTCGCCCACCGTGCCGCCCACCTCGACGATCGCCAGGTCGTATCCCTTGGCCGCCGCGTAGATGACCCGCTTGATCTCGTCGGTGATGTGGGGGATCACCTGGACCGTGCCGCCGAGGTAGTCGCCGCGGCGCTCCTTCGTGATGACGGAGTGGTAGATCTTGCCGGTGGTGCAGTTGTTCTTCTTCCCCGTGCGGGAGGAAACGAACCGCTCGTAATGCCCCAGGTCCAGGTCGGTCTCGGCGCCGTCGTCGGTGACGAACACCTCCCCGTGCTGGAACGGGTTCATCGTTCCGGGGTCCACGTTGATGTACGGGTCGAGCTTGAGCATCGTGATCTTCAGGCCGCGGGACTCCATCAGGGCGCCGATCGAAGCGGCGGCCAGGCCTTTCCCCAGCGACGACACCACCCCGCCGGTCACGAAGATGTATTTGGGTTTCACCGTTTTTTCGGCCCGCATATCCTCTCCTCCACGGCCTTCAGGTCCTCGGGGGTGTCCACACCGACCGAGTCGTGCCCGACGTCCACCACGCGTATCCGGTATCCGGCCTGCAGCACGCGCAGCTGCTCGAGCCGCTCCGCCTCCTCGAGGGGGGATGGAGCGAGCGCGGCCACGCGAAAAAGGAAATCGCGGCGGTAGCCGTAGATCCCCAGGTGCTTGCGGTACCGCCCCGCGCCCGGAAGACCGGGGCCGGCCCCCGGAAGACGGGGGCTTGCGTCCCGGTAGTGCGGGATGGGGGCGCGGGAAAAGTACAGCGCGTCCCCGTTCGCATCGACCACCACCTTGACCACGGACGGCCGCGCATACTCCTCCGGGTCGTCCCCCGGCAGCGCCGCCGTCGACATGAGAACCTCCGGTTCGGCCACCAGCGGGGAGGCCACCGCGTCGACGACCGAGGGGTCCATCAACGGCTCGTCCCCCTGAAGGTTGATGAAGATCTCCTCGTCCATCCCCCGGGCCGCCTCGGCGACACGGTCGGTGCCGGACGCGCAATCCGGGGAGGTCAGGACCGCCTCGCCGCCGAACCCCCGGACCACGGAGGCGATCCGCTCGTCGTCCGTCGCCACGACAACCCGGGACGGGACCTTCGCGCGCCTCGCCTTCTCCCAGACATACCATATCATCGGGCGACCGTCGATTTCGGCCAGCGGCTTGCCCGGCAGCCGCGTCGCCCCGTAGCGGGCGGGGATCACCACCGCCACGCGGCCGCCGCGTCCCGGCGGGTTCACGGGAACAGGGGCATCCCCCGGAGCCCCTCCTCCTCGGGGAATCCTTCCATCAGGTTGAAGCATTGGACCGCCGCTCCCGAGGCGCCCTTGACCAGGTTGTCGATGGCGGAAACGACGATCACCCGGCGCGCCTTCTCGTCGACCCGCCAGGCGATGTCGCAATAGTTGCTCCCCCGCACGTCCTTGGTGGACGGAAGGAGGCCGGGCGGGAGAAGCCGGATGAAGGGCTCCCCCCCGTACGCCTTTCGGAACGCCGCGTCGACGTCCTTCGCCGACCGCTTCGCGCTCAGCGTGGCGTAGCAGGTGGCGAGGATTCCGCGGACCATCGGCAGGAGGTGCGGGACGAAGGTGACCGCCACCTTCTTCCCCGCGGCGAGGGTGAGCTCCTGGTCCATTTCCGGGTTGTGGCGGTGGTTCGGCAGCCCGTACGGCCGGACGCCGCCGTCCACCTCGGGGAAGTGGAACCCCAGCGCCGGGCCCCGCCCGCCCCCCGAAACCCCCGTCTTGCAATCCGCCACGATCCCCAAGGCGTCGACGAGCCCCCCGGACACCAGGGGATGCAGTCCCAGGATCACCGAAGTGGGAAAGCAGCCGGGGACGGCGGTCAGGCGGGTCTTGCGGATCTTTTCCCGGTAGATCTCGGGGAGGCCGTAGACCGCCTTCGCGGACAACGCGGGGTTCTTGTGGGCGACGCCGTAGACCGATTCGTAGAGCGGAATGCTGCGGAACCGGAAGTCGGCGGACAGGTCGACGACGGGCACCCCCCGGGCGAGCAGCGCGCCGGCGACCGACGAGGATAC
This sequence comes from Deltaproteobacteria bacterium, assembly GCA_021802685.1. GTDB lineage: Bacteria > Desulfobacterota > Deferrimicrobia > Deferrimicrobiales > Deferrimicrobiaceae > UBA2219. The sequence goes on from JAJZRM010000066.1 coordinate 7,296, forward strand.
CGTGTGCGGAAGGGCGAGGAAGGCGAGATCGAACTCCGCTCCGATGAGCTTCTCCATCTTCCCGAACGCCGCCCCTTCGAGCTGATCCTTGAACGGCGCGAACGCCTGCGCGAGCGGCTGGTCGGAGTACTGCTCCGAGGTGAGCACGGAGATCTTCACCCCCGGGTGGGACAGGAGCATCCGGATCAGTTCGAAGCCGGTGTATCCGGTCGCCCCGAAGATCGCCACGCGCTTCATCCGTCGATCCATCCTTTTCATTGTATAAGGTTTCCCCCGAGGAGACGCCCGCAGGATTCGTCTCCCGGACAAAAAGGAAGGGGAAGGCGGGTTGCCCGGCCTTCCCCTTCGGGAGATCGTCCGTTTCGGGGCGTCTTCGCCCCTTCCGCGGCTTACCGCTTGGAGAACTGGAACCGTTTCCGCGCCCCCGGCTGGCCGTACTTTTTCCGCTCCTTGATCCTCGCATCGCGGGTCAGGAATCCGGCGCGCTTCAGCGCCGTCCGCAGGTCGGGGTTCTCGATCTGCAGCGCCTTCGCGATGCCGGACTTGACCGACTCGGCCTGGGACATGGGGCCGCCGCCGCCGATGTTCACGTCCACGTCCACGCTGGTGCGCTTTCCCGTGAGCACGAGCGGCTGGGTCGCGACCGCGCGCAGCGCCAGCACCGGGAAGTACTCCTCGAACTCGCGCCCGTTGATCGTGATGCGGCCGGTGCCCGACTTGACGTAGACCCGGGCGACCGCGGTTTTCCGTTTCCCCGTAGCGTACACCTTCGCTTGAGCCATGGTACGGTGGTTCCTCCTATTCGTTGACGGCCAGGGCCCGCGGGCACTGCGCCTTGTGCGGGTGCTCCGGGCCTGCGTAGACCTTCAGCTTGGTGAACAGCCGGTCCCCCAGGCGCGTCTTGGGGAGCATTCCCCGGACCGCCCATTCGACGAGCCGTTCCGGGTGCGTGCCGCCGAGAACTTTTTCCGGGGTGGTGGACTTCAACCCGCCCATGTACCCGCTGTGGCGGTAGTAGACCTTGTCCGTCAGCTTCTTTCCGGTGAGTTTCACCTTCCCCGCGTTCACCACGATGACGAAATCGCCGATGTCGGCGTTGGGGGTGAACGTCGGCTTGTGCTTGCCCCGGAGGACGTCGGCGATCTTCGTCGCGATGCGCCCGAGGACCTGCCCCTCGGCGTCCACGACGTACCATTTCTGGTCGGCCTCTTCCCTGGTCAGCATCTTCGTCGTCTTCATGGCGCAAACCTTCCCCATCGAAATCAAAGGAATACATTTAACAGGAGAACGCCGATTGCGTCAAGCGAAATCAGGAATATCCCCCGATGATCTCCCGCCTCCTGAAGCAGGAAACCGTATGGTCGTTCACCATCCCGGTCGCCTGCATGTGCGCATAGCATATCGTCGAGCCGACGAATTTGAAACCTCTCCGGCGCAAATCCCCGCTCAGCGCGTCCGATTCCCGGCTGTTCGCGCGGTAATCGCTCAACTCCCGGATCTCGTTCACGATGGGCCTGCCGTCCACGAATTTCCAGATGTAGGCGTCGAAACTTCCGAACTCCTCCTGGATCTCCAGAAATCTCCGGGCGTTTTCGATCGCGGCGAGGATCTTGGCCCGGTTGCGGATGATCCCGGGGTCCGCAAGGAGTTCCCGCACCTTCCTCCCGCCGTACCGGGCCACCTTCGCCGGATCGAATCGATCGAAGGCCGCCCGGTAATTCTCCCGCTTCCGCAGCACGGTATACCAGCTCAAGCCCGCCTGGGCGGCTTCCAGGGTGAGGAATTCGAACAGGAGCCGGTCGTCATGGACCGGCACGCCCCATTCCTTGTCGTGGTAATCGACGTACTCCGGTTTTCCGGGGTCCACCCAGGGACAACGACGCACGGCATTCCTCTCCCGCATTGAAGTTGCCACCTAGTGTACCGTCTCGCAAATAGCTTGACGCATCGAGAGCGTCGATGCGCCGCGCCGGCAAGGCGCGCAAGTGAAGGCGTACTGGGAGAGTACGGCGAACTTGTGCAACGAAGCTGGAGCGGATGCAGCGGCACTCGAATGCCAAGATATTTGTGAGACGGTGCACTAGCGTCCGTCCCCCGGCGAGAGCTTCGGATATTCGGATTTCTTCGGATCGTTTTCGTATGCGGCGACCATCTCCTTCGCATCCTGAGCATGGCGGTCCTGCCAGATTTTCAGCGCCGCCTCGTCGGGACGCAGCAGAGTAAGCTCGTTCTCGTATTTCCGCATCTCGTCCCAGTGCTTCGACCCGCGGTTGACCGGCTCGAATGCGACGCGCGCACGCCAGATCCCGGGGTAGATGTTCGTAAAAACGTAGTACAGCTTCCCCGCCTCGAGGTCAGCCTCTAGATAATCCTGATTCTCTGCCGACGCGATGAAGAGATGCCGACCCGGGTTTGTCGAGTAATCGAACTGCGATTTCGCGACGCTGTTCCCGATCGTCTTCTCCCCGTCCAGGACGTTGACGTTCACGGCGAACCCGAACGACGAAGGGCGCATGAACCGTACGACGGCCTTGTCCCTCATCAACGGGGCCCGCGTCTCGGTCGGCTTCATGTACGACGACGATCCGGCGCACGACGAGAGGATGAACAATCCGACTCCCAGCAGACCAATGAAACCCTTCCTCATACCCGACGGTTCCATCTCCTCCCCCTGCTGTCAAGTCATGGATTTTAAGTCCATCCAACGCTCAAGCTAAGCTGCGGGCCGAGCGGGCGCGCTTTTTACCCGCGAGCAACAGAAAAAGCGTGAACGCGAGGGAGCCGTCAGCTTCAGCCTGTAGTTAGTCGGCAGAATACAAATGCCTCCGAAAATATTATTTTGCCGGTAGGCCAAGCACATAATCCAAGGATTTTTTGACCCAAAAATTCAGGTCCTTTGTCGTGCTGAAGCCTTTCGCCTCAACGTATAAAAAACCAGTAAGAGGTTTGCCGGTAAAATCCATTTCATGAGCAAAAGGTTTTGACAATAAGGGCCTGTAGGCTTCTGGGCCTACTCGTACCATGAGTTTGTCTTGGAGCACCCCACAGCACATGTTCCCGTAAACCATAAACGCCAAGCCGCCAAACATCTTCTTTTCAGAAACGCCATCGATTTTTCCGAGAGCTTTCCGAACTCGACTCGCTACCGCCTCGTCGTACCCCATAAATCTGTCTCCGAAGTACTTCCTGACCGACTAACGCTCAGGCTAAGCTTCCCGCAGGGCAGCCGTCAGCTTCAGCCTGTTGTTAGCCGGCAAGGTCTCCACCCCGAACACACGGAATCCACCGAGATACGGTCGCGCGATAATTTGCGTAGGAACTTCCAAATTTTCGTTGCAAGATCGGCTCTTCGTAGATGACCACGAAAAGGTGAAATAACAAGAACACGCC
>JAJZRM010000067.1 GCA_021802685.1 Deltaproteobacteria bacterium
GAGCTTTCGAATTTATACCCTATTAATTAGATAGGATATATGGAACGAGGCGGGGAGGCAACAGGAATCGTTGGAGGTTGCCGGGGGTGCGAAGGAAGGAGCGCCACTCTCCTTACGGATGCACGAGCTCCCGCGCCAGCCGGTACGCGTCGGCGAGATGGGACAAGGGAACATCGCTGTTCCAATATCCCGCGCTCCGGGCGACGCCCCAGAACAGGACGATCGTCCCGAGTCCCGCCAGGGGAACGAGGTACGGCGTCCAGGACGCTTCCCTTCGCCGGGTCACGGTCAGGCAATTCGCGACGGGACAGGAGGAAACGCACGACATGCAGCCGGTGCATTCGGGCGTCCATACGGACGGTTTCTCGTGGACGCGGATCTCCACGGGGCAGGCGCGGGTGCACGCCCTGCAGTCGATGCACGATTCCCGGTCCCGCACCACCCGCTGCGGGGAGCACCAGCTGACCAGTCCCAGGAGGGCGCCGTACGGGCACAGGGAGCGGCACCAGAAGTTCTTCACCACGATGGAGAGCAGGACCAGGACCCCGAGGACGATCGCCGTGGACGCGCCCATTTCGGTGAAAAACAGGAGCATCTTGGCGTCCGCGGCGCGGTTGTACGTCCCGCGCTGGAACGTCTCGATGGCCGCCCCGTCCATCGTCCATGCCACCGCGTACAGGAAGAAAAGGAGCAGGAGATACTTGGGCGCGGTGAGCGCCCGGTCCGCCCACAGGGGAAGGAGGACCTCCGCTTTCCGCCGCTTCCAGAGCGTCTTCCTTCCCGCCCATTCCAGCGCCCGGGAGATCCCCCCGATGGGGCAGACCCAGGAGCAGAGGACCTTGCGGGCGAGAAAGGCGGACACCAGCGCGGCGAGGAGGATGGTGAGTCCGGCGGGGTGGATCCGGTCGTAGTTCCCGGTGAGGATCCAGTACTTGAGGGACATCAGCGCGCTGATCGGAAGGAACGCTTCCACCGCCGGGGGCCTGTGCGCGGTCAAGGGGGCGCCCGAAACGCTTTGGAGGTAGAAGCGATGGAATTCCACCCCGGCGAGGAGGAAAAACAGGACGTACGCTCCCTGGACCAGGGCGCGCAAAGCGGGGAGGGACCCATGCGGGTTTCGCCGTCTTCCGGGCACTTCGGTCGCTTTCGGCGTTCCTTCCATGCCCCGCATTCTCTCACGGCCGCGCGCGGCCGTTCCTTGACCTCCATCAAACCCGGAACGTACACTGGATCCGTATTCGTCCGGGAAGCGGAGGGAAGCGGATGGCGCTGATCGGGGAAGTGTTCGTCGCCGACATCCTTGGAAAGATCGTGCTCGATCCCAGGGGTGAGGAGATCGGGAAGGTGCGGGACATCGCCGTCGAGGCGGGGGTCCGGTTTCCCAAGGCCGTCGGCCTCTCCCTCGAGAAGAAGAAGGCGCACCGCTACCTGCCCTGGGAGGATCTGGCGATCTTCAACCGCCGGATCATCTCGTCCCGGAAGTCGGAAGGCGAGCTTCCCGAGAACGGCGGCGAGAAGGACCACCTGTTCATCGTCCGGGACATCCTCGACAAGCAGATCGTGGACATCAACGGGGCGAAGGTCGTCCGGGTCAACGACGTGAAGCTCACGGAGGAGGGCGGCGCGGCCTACGTCACCGACGTGGACGTCGGGATGCGCGGCATCCTGCGGCGGCTCGGGATCGAGCGCCGCGGAGACGCCTTCTTCGAGACGATCCGCCACCCGCTGCGCCACCAGCTCATCTCCTGGCGGTTCCTCCAGCCGCTGGAGCCGAAGCTGGACCGGCTCGCGTTGTCCGTATCGCGCGAGGCGATTTCGAACCTGCACCCCGCGGACATCGCGCAGATCATGAGCGACCTCCCGCCGGAGGAGCGGCAGGAAGTCCTCGAGAAGCTCGACCCCGAAACGGCGGCCGAGGCGCTCCACGAGCTCGAGCCCGAGATCCAGGCCGACCTCATCACCGAGATGGACAAGGAGCAGGCCGCGGACATCATCGAGCAGATGCCCCCCGACGAGGCGGCCGACGTCATCGCCGACCTCCCCTCGGAGAAGGCGCAGGAGCTGCTCCAGCTCATGGAGAAGGAGGAGGCGCAGGACATCCACGAGCTGCTCCATCACGAGGACGACACCGCGGGCGGGCTCATGACGAACGAGTACCTCGCCTGGCCGCCGCACCTGACCGTGGGGGAAGCCCTTGAACGGTTCAAGACCGAGGCGCGGGAGATCGAGCACGTTTACTACATCTATGTGGTGGAGGGCGAAAAGCTCGTCGGCGTCGTCGGCCTGCGGGACCTGGTGGTCGAGGAGCCGGGGAGGACCCTTTCCGAGGTGATGCACACCAAGCTCAAAACCGCGCACCCCGAGATGGGACAGGAGCCGGTCGCGGAGATCATCTCCAAGTACAACCTGCTCGCCCTGCCCGTGGTCGACGAGGGGAATTTCCTGCTCGGCGTGGTCACCGTCGACGACGTCGTCGACCTGCTGCTCCCCCCGGCTTCCCGCCGCAAGCGCCGCCGGAGGTGACCGGCGGCTACAGGCCGAGCCGCCCGGGCAGCCCCGGGAAGACCGTCACCGCGACGAGAAGGGCCGTCAGGACGATCATGACGGCCGTGGTCGTCCAGGCGACCGCGTTGAGCCCCCTCGAGTTGACGTGCTCCCCCATCAGTTCCGCGTCGTTGATCAGCTTCAGCATGAAGACCAGGACGAACGGCAGCAGGATGCCGTTCACGACCTGGGACAGGTACATGACGAGGATCAGCGGCGCCCGCGGGTAGAGGACCAGCGCGCCTCCGATGACGATGAGCCCGGTGTACAGCCAGAAAAACTGCGGCGCGGTCCGGAAATCCTTGTCGACGCCCGATTCCCAGCCCATCCCCTCGCAGACGCAGTAGGCGGTGGCCAGGGGAAGGATCGAGGCCGCGAAAAGGGACGCGTTGGCCAGGCCGAAGGCGAACAGCCAGGAGGCGTACGTTCCGGCGAGAGGCGCCAGCGCCACGGCCGCGTCCTTGGCGTCCTCGATGCGCGTCCCCTCCTCGTACAGCGTCGCGCCGCACGCCACGATGATCGAGACCGCAACGATCAGCGTGACCACGCACCCGAAGATCACGTCGATCCGGGTGAGCGGGTAGTTCTCCACCTGCACGTTCTTCTCCACGACGGCGGACTGCATGTAGAACTGCATCCAGGGGGCGATGGTCGTCCCCACCATCCCGATGAGGATCGTGACGTACGACGCGTCGAGCCGCACCGTGGGGACGACCAGGTTCCGCCCGACTTCCCCCCAGTCGGGGGCCGCGAGCCAGGCCGCGACGGGGTAGGTGAGGAAGACCGCGCAGGCGACCAGGAACACCTTCTCCACCACCCGGTACGTCCCCTTCACCACGAGGAACCAGACGGCCGCCGCCCCGACGGGGATGGAGAGGTACTTGCTGACCCCGAAGATCTCCCACGCGGAAGCCCACCCGGCGAACTCGGCCACCGTGTTCCCGAGATTGGCGAGCACCATCGCGACCAGGAGGAAGAAGGTGGGGCGCACGCCGAACTTCTCCCGGATGAGGTCGGCCAGCGTCTTCCCCGTGACCACGCCCATCCGGGCGGCCATCTCCTGGACGACGATCAGGGCGACCATGATGGGAGGGAGGGTCCAAAGCAGCGTGTACCCGAAATGCGCTCCCGCGATCGAATAGGTCGCGACCCCGCCCGCGTCGTTGTCCACGGACGCCGTGATGATCCCCGGCCCGAGGACGGACAGGAAGAGCAGGATCTTCGTCTTGGCGGCCCGGTGGAAATGCAAGGAAACCCCTCCTGCGTCGAATCCCGTCTTCCGTTGGAAAATACCACACCTTTTCCCCGGGACGGCGGGTATAAAATATAATGGAATTCCATGTTGCGCCGCCCCTCGAAAAGCGTCCGTTCCTTTCCCTATCCCCTTTCGCGGGGATCGTCGCCGCCGCCTGCATCGGCGGGGCGACCTTCGCCCCGGCCAGGCGCCGCTTCGGCGCCCGCGCTCTCGTCAAGCCCAGGAACGCGGAGGGGGAAACGTTGTGTTCCCCCCTTTCCTCCCGGATAATGGAATCGACATGCCGGGACGGATCCTCTTCATCGACGATGACCGCACGGGCCGCGAGGTCGCGCTCTTCAACCTCAGGAGGGCGGGGTACGACGTGACGGCCGCCGGGGACGGACAGGAGGGCCTGGACGCCTTCGCCGCCGAGCCGTTCGACCTCGTGGTCACGGACTTGAAGATGCCGGGGATCTCGGGGATGGAAGTGCTGCGGAAGGTCCGCGCGCGGGACCCGGAAGTCCCGGTGCTCGTCATCACGGCGTTCGGAAACGTCGAGACGGCGGTCGGCGCGATGAAGGAGGGGGCGTACGACTTCATCGGCAAGCCGTTCCACCGCGACCAGCTGCTCCTTTCCGTGGGGAAGGCCATGGACCGCCGCCGGCTCGCCGCCGAAGTCCGCGACCTGCGGATCCGCGCGGCGGGCGTGGAGCGCGAGGTCGTCTTCGTCTCCGCCGCCATGCGGTCCCTCCTCGATATGGCGGATCGCATCGCCCGGACGGACGCCACGGTGCTGATCACCGGCGAGAGCGGGACCGGAAAGGAGATGATCGCGCGGCGGATCCACTCCCGTTCGTCCCGCGCGGAGGGGCCGTTCGTCGCGGTCAACTGCGCCGCGATCCCCGGGGAGCTGCTCGAGTCGGAGCTGTTCGGGCACGCGCGGGGGGCCTTCACCGGCGCGGTGCGCGACCGTGCCGGGAGGTTCCGGCAGGCCGCCGGCGGGACGCTGTTCCTCGACGAGGTGGCGGAGATCCCCGCGGCGCTCCAGGGAAAGCTGCTCCGCGCGATCCAGGAGAAGGCGGTGGATTCCGTCGGCGCCGACGCTCCCGTGGCGGTGGACGCGCGAATCCTGGCGGCGACCAACCGCGATCTTCCCGGCCGGATCCGGGAAGGCGCGTTCCGGGAGGACCTGTACTACCGGCTGAACGTCGTGGGGCTGCACGTCCCTTCCCTGCGGGAGCGCCCCGAAGACATCCCGCCCCTGGCCCTCCGCTTCGTTTCCGACCTCGCCGCCGGGCGGGAAATCGCCGTTCCCCCGGCGGTCATGGAAGCGCTCCGCCGTCGCCCGTGGCCAGGCAATGTGCGGGAGCTGAAGAACGCGTGCGAGCGGCTGGTCGTCCTGTGCCGGGGGGACGAGGTTGCCCTCGAGGACCTTCCTACCGCTCCCCGCCAGGCGGAAGCGCACTCCCCCGAGGACGTTCCCCCTTCCTTCCCGCCCCTGCCGCCGGAGGGGCTGTCGCTGGTGGACCTGGAGCGGCGGGTGATCGAGAAGGCCCTGCGGCTCAAGGGCGGGAACATCACCCAGGCGGCGGCGTACCTGCGGATTCCGCGGCACATCCTGGTGTACCGCCTCGAGAAGTACGGGATCCGGCGCGATGGGTAAGCGTCCCTGGGCGGGTTTCGCGGCGTCGGTGCGGGAGGATCTGCGGCCGATCTTCAGCCGCCGGATGTTGCTGGCCGCCTGGCTGCCGTGCCTCCTGATCACCGCGCTGCACTACCGCACCGGCGCTCATCACCCCTGGGGGCACGACGTTCTCCGCAGACTTTACTACCTGCCGATCCTCTTCGCCGCCTTCTCCGGCGGGTCCCGCGGCGGCGTCGCGGTCTCCGTTTTCGCTTCCCTGGTCTACGTTCCCCACGCCTTCACCAGCCTGCTGGTGCAGGACCCGGCAGACGCCATGGAGAAGGGGCTCGAAATCGTGCTGTACAACATCGTCGCCGTCGCCGCCGGGCTCCTCGTGGACCGGGAGCGGCGGGAGCGCGGGAAACAGGAACGGCTGGCGCGCCGGCTGGGGGAGGCGCTCGCGGAGCAGCAGCGGACGGAGGCCCAGCTGATCCGCGCGGGGCGCCTGGGGGCGCTGGGCGAGCTGACCGCCGGCATCGCGCACGAGATCAAGAATCCCCTCCACGGACTCAAGGGGACGGCGGAGATCCTGAGGGACGCCATCCCCGAAAACGCGCCGGAACGGAGGATGCTGGAACTGCACATCTCGGAGATCGACCGCCTGGGGAGCACGGCCGACCGGTTCCTGTCTTTCGCGAGGCCGTTGTCCGCCGACCGCCGGTCCGTGGATCCCAGGGAGCTGGTCGACCGCGTTGCATCGCTGATCTCCACCCAGGCGCGGAAGGAGGGTGTGGAGACGGCGGTCGCGCCGCCGGCGCCGGAGGAGATCCCCCGCGTGACGGGAGACCCGGAGCTCCTGACCCAGCTGCTGCTCAACATCGCGCTGAACGGCGTGCAGGCGATGGCGACTTCCGGCGGGGGACGCCTGACCCTCGGCATCCGCGCGGACCGGGGAGGAGGGAAGGAGTTCGTGCGGTTCCGGATCGCGAACGACGGTCCTCCGATCCCGGAGGACCGCCTGGAGAAGATCTTCGATCCGTTCTACACGACCCGGGACGGCGGGACGGGGTTGGGGCTCTCCATCTGCTCTCGCATCGCGGATCAGCATGAAGGCATCCTTGAAGTGAGAAACCTTCCGGGAGGAGGCGGCGTGGAGTTCACCCTGACCCTGGCGGCGGAGGAACGGCGATGACGGAGAACCTGTCGCTTTCGGAAGTCCATTCCTCGGTGGCGATCCCCGAAACCCGCGGGTTCCTGCGGCGCCTCTTCGCCTTCGCCGGACCGGCGTACCTCGTCTCCGTGGGGTACATGGACCCGGGGAACTGGGCCACCGACATCGCGGCGGGGTCCCGCTACGGGTACGCGCTCATCTGGGTGCTCCTGATGTCGAACCTGATGGCGGTCCTGCTTCAGTCGCTCTCCGCCCGGCTGGGTCTGGTCTCCGGGAGGGACCTCGCCCAGGCGTGCCGGGACCGGTATCCCCAGGGCGTCAACGCGGTGCTGTGGGTCCTGTGCGAGGTGGCGATCGGCGCGTGCGACCTCGCCGAGGTGCTCGGTTCGGCGATCGGGTTGCAGCTGCTGTTCGGCCTCCCGCTGATGTACGGCGTTCTGGTGACGGCCCTGGACACCTTCCTCATCCTGTTCCTCCACCAGGCGGGGATCCGGAAAATGGAGGCGTTCATCCTGGTCATGGTGGCCACCATCGGAGGGTGCTTCCTGCTGGAGATTCTCCTTTCCCGGCCCGACATGCCGCAACTCGCGCGCGGGTTCCTCCCGACCCTCCCGGACCGGGACGCCCTCTACTACGCCATCGGCATCCTGGGGGCGACCGTGATGCCCCACAACCTCTACCTGCACTCCTCCCTGGTCCAGTCGCGCAAGGTGATAAAGACGGCGAGGGGGATCCACCAGTCCCTGAAATATAACGTCATCGACTCCGTGGTCGCCCTGAACATGGCGTTCTTCATCAACGCGGCCATCCTGGTGATGTCGGCAGCGGTCTTCTTCCGTTCGGGGCACACGGAGATCGCCTCGATACAGGACGCGCACCGGCTCCTCGCGCCCCTCGTGGGAAGCACGGCCGCCCCGGTCCTGTTCGCCGTCGCCCTCATCTGCGCGGGCCAGAGTTCGACGATCACGGGGACCCTCGCCGGCCAGATCGTTATGGAAGGGTTCGTCAACATCCGGCTGCGCCCCTGGCTGCGGCGCCTCGTCACGCGGGTCCTCGCCATCATCCCGGCGGTGATCACGATCGCGGTGTCCGGGGAGGGGGCCACGGGGGACCTGCTGGTGTTCAGCCAGGTGCTTCTCTCCATGCAGCTCTCGTTCGCGGTGATCCCCCTGATCCACATGGTGAGCGACCGGAAACGGATGGGGGCGTTCGCCATCCGCCCGGGCATCAAGTCGCTCGCATGGGTCTGCGCGGCGATCATCGCGTCGCTGAACGTCAAGCTGGTGATCGACGAGATCGGCGGGTGGATCGGGGCGGGGGGCGCCGCCGGTGCGGCCGCCCGGTACATCGCGGTGCCGATCGCCGTCGCCATCGGGGTGTTGCTGTTGTATGTCCTCGGCGAACCGTACTTCTTCGCCGGACGGCGGAAAGCGCCTCGCGACGTCCACAAGCCGGAGGTGGAAGAGGTGGAACCGTCGCGGCCGTTCCGGAAGATCGCCGCCGCCCTCGATTTCGGGGAGGCGGACGCCGACATCCTCTCGCTGGCCGCGGGGATCGCGTCGGCGAACCGGTGCCCGCTCCTGCTGATCCACTGCGTGGAAAGCGCGGGGGCGACAGCGCTGGGCGGGGAGATCAAGGACACGGAGAGCGAAAAGGACCTCAAGCGCCTCCAGCGGTACACGATCGTCCTGGGGAAGCACGACATCCCCGTGGAGACGGAGCTGGGGTTCGGCCGGCCCGTGCGCGCCATCCCGGAGATCATCCAGCGGCACGGCGTCGAGCTGCTGGTCGTGGGGGCCCACGGCCACAAGGGGTTCTCCGACTGGCTGTACGGATCGACGATCGACGAACTCCGGCACCGGTTGAACATCTCCGTGCTGGTCGCGGGCCGGCCGGGGGAACCGTCGGCGCCGCCGGCAACTTAACTCAAGAGGAAAACGCCACATCGGGAGGCGGGGAAATGGATCGGAGCGGAGGGAAGTGGCTGATTCTCCTTTCAGCGTTGCTGATTTTCGGTTCGACTGCCGTCGCCGGGGAGTCTCTCGGGGAGCGGATCTACCGGGGAACGTCCGGCCCCTGGAACATCGAGGCGCGGCTGATCGACATGAAGGCCCAGCTGGAGAAATCGGGAGTCTCGGCGAAGGCCATCGCGCAGCTCGCCGCGAAGCACCACTTGATGGTGATCCTCACCGACTCGAAGACGGGGAAAGCCGTCACCTCCGTGACGGGGAAAGTGACGATCACCGGCCCGGACAAGGCATCTTCCTCGAAAGTCGCGTTGGTGGCGATGGGGGACCACATCGGCGCGGACGTGGGGCTGCCGAAACCCGGGAAATACGCTTTTCGGGTCGAATTGACCGGAGACGGCGGAAAAGGTTCCTCCGGGTTCGATTACCTGCTGAAGTAGCGGTCGGCCGGAAATGAAACGGGGCCGGGCCCGCCGCCCGTCCCGGCCATCGAGCACCCGCCGCCGACGCTGTCCGGTAAGGACAAATATAGGCTGGCGGCGGGGGATCCCGGCGGTGATAAAGAAAAAGCGCGGGCAGGGGGAACTTCGCTCCCCGCCCGCGCGGACTACACCTTAAAGCGGCTGAAAGGCGAACGCGCCGGTCACTCTCCGGTCTTCTTCATCCTCCTCCGGAGCGCCGCACCCAGGGCGATGAGGATCAGGAAGACGTACGTGCCGAGGATCCCCCAGGTGCCTCCCCTGGAAGGTGCCACGGCGCATCCGAAAATTCCGTCGTCATCGTCGCCCGGCGGCGGCGCGCTCCCGGCCGCGGCGGTGGTGAAGACCCACACCTGGTCGGCCGCCAGCGGGTTCCCCGCGAGGTCCGTAACGGCGGTGGTGATCGTTGCCGTATAGACGGTGTTGTCGGAGAGCGGCGCCGCCGGCGTGAACCGGATCGTATTGTCGACGACGGCCAGCGTTCCGGGGACGTTGTCGATTCCGTTGCTCAGGAAGAAAGAGGTGTTGTCGACGGTCGCCGCATCGATCGCTTCGCCGAAGGCGGCCGTGACGACGATGTTGGCCGCCACGTTCGTTGCGTTGTCGGCCGGGCTGGTGGAGAGCACCGTGGGCGGCGTCGTGTCCGCCCCCGTGCCGGTGGTGAACGACCACACGGTGTTTGCCGCCAACGGGTTTCCTGCGGCGTCCGTGATGACGGTTGTCAAGGTCGCCGTGTACACGGTGGAGGCCGCCAGGAGCGCCGATGGCGTGAACGTCGCCGTGTTGTCCGCGAACGTGAAGGTACCGGCCACGTTGTCGACGCCGTCGTTCAGGAAGAACGAGGTGCCGTCAACGGTCGCGGTGTCGATCGGTTCGCTGAACGTCGCCGAGACGGCGGTGTTGACCGCGACGCCCGTCGCGTTGTTGGCCGGGATGGTGGAGAGCACCGTCGGCGCCGTCGTATCAGGACCCGCCTCACCGTGAAGGAATTGGTGGGAATCCTCTCTTCGCCGTGGTTGGGGTTGCCGGTATCGGGCGTCCAGCCGGGACCGAACGTCGCTCCGCCGGCATCGTAAACATTTCCGTACCACGCGGCCGTGAAGGTGTAGGTACCGCCGCGGCGGGAGCCGTTCCCGTCAATACGATCGCAAACTGCTCGCCGCCACCCAACCCGCCGGCCCCCGTGCTGGTATCCACCAGCGCCTACGAAGATTGGGCGTCCGCGTTCCCGCTGAAGAAAAACAGCAGGGCGACGGTTGACAACAGAGCGACCGGAACGTTCCCGGCAATCCTCTTCCCCTCAACGAACCGCATGCCATTCCACCTCCGGAAGTTAATTTGGTGACTATTGTCGGTTTGGATTAAAAACGCTCTTTGATGGCTT
>JAJZRM010000068.1 GCA_021802685.1 Deltaproteobacteria bacterium
TCCATCGGAATGATGATCGGAAATAATCCGGATTACTTTACCCGCCGCAACAGCGGAACGGGTTGCGGTATTTGATATGATGCGGGCATGAAGATCGTCCTTCTCGGCGCCGCCGGTTTCCTGGGCCGGGCCGCCGCGGTCGAACTGGCGCGCCGCCCCGAAGTCGGAGAGCTCCTTCTCGTGGATTACATCATCCGCGACGCGAAGCGGCTGGCCAGGCACCTGTCGCCGAAGTGCCGCTGCGCGATGGCGGACGTCGGGAAACCGCTGGAACTCACGCGCCTGCTCCAGGGAATCGACGCCGTGGCGAACGCCGTCGGGCCGTGCGCGGAGTACGAGAAGCCGGTGCTCATGGCGTGCGCGGCGGCGGGGGTTTCCGTCGCCTCGATCGGGGACGACACGCTGTCCCCGGCGGACCGGGGCGAGGTCCACGACGCCTTTCGCGCCGCGAAGGCCGCCGCCGTCTCCGGATGCGGGATGATGCCCGGCTGGACGGAGCTGCTGAACGCGCACTTCCTGGGCGGACCGGGCTCCGCGCAAGGGGGGTCCCCGCCGGGGGACCATGCCCGGTACCTGTTCTTTTCCCCGGACCGGTTCGGGGGGTACGCCTTCCTGCGCGAAATCGCGAAAAGCGTCGGAAGCGAAACACCTTCCCCGCCGGGCGCCCCGGCCGGCCGGTACTTCTCCCTGCCCGGCGGCGCGGCGGTCGGCGTGCCGGAAGACAAGGCCGGGGCGCGGATTGCCCGCATCGCGAACACGGTGGGGCGGCTGGGAGTCGTGGGAAAGGAGCTGGCCGCCGCGCTGCTGCTGTGGCTGCGCGGTTCGCTGACGGGAACTCCGGGATCGCCCGCCGCGGCATGCGGCGTCGCGGACGGGGGACGGACCGCCCGCGTCGAAGACCCCGGGGGGAAGCTGGCGGCGGTTCTTCTCGCCGAGACGGCCTTGCGCCTAGCCTCCCGGTCCGGGAAAGCGACCGGCCTGCTGCAGATCCATGAACTGATCGGGAGGGAGGAGGCCGGGGCGATCGCCGCCGCCGCCGGCGCCCGCATCTCAATCGGATAAGGGGGAAAGAGTGTCCCCCCCCGCAATCAGTGGGTGACGACGTCCTCGTCCGCGGGACCGCCCTTCGGCGGCGCGGGAGGCGGGTTCCCCGCTTCTTCCGGCGGGACCTTGCGTTCCTTCGGCAGGTCGATCGCGAGCGCCATCACTTCGTCCATGTGCCCGACGAAATGGATGGCGAGGTTGTTCTTGATCTTCGCCGGCACCTCGGCCAGGTCCTTTTCGTTGTCCTGGGGGAGGATGACGGTCTTGATGCCGCCGCGGTGCGCCGCCAGCAGCTTCTCCTTCACCCCGCCGATCGGCAGCACCCGCCCCCGCAGCGTGATCTCCCCGGTCATCGCCAGGTCGTTGCGCGCGGGCAGCCGCATCAGCGCCGACGCCAGCGCCGTGGCCATCGTGATCCCGGCGGAGGGGCCGTCCTTGGGGGTGGCCCCTTCCGGCACGTGGATGTGGATGTCGAGCTTCTGGTAGAAGTCCTTGTCCAGGCCCAACCGCTCGGCGCGCGTCCGGATGTAGGACAGGGCGGCCTGGGCGGATTCCTGCATCACCTCGCCCAGCTTCCCCGTGATCTTCAGGTTCCCCTTCCCCGGCAGGATGGCGACCTCGATCAGCAGCAGCTCGCCGCCGAATTCGGTCCATGCGAGGCCAGTGGCCACGCCGACCGACTGCTTCTCCTCGGCCTCGCCGTACCGGTACCGCGTCACCCCAAGGTACCGTCGCGCCGCCTTCGGCGTCACGACGATCCGTTCCTTCGAGGGGGTCTTCACCACTTCCCGCGCGATCTTCCGGCACACGGAGGCGATCTCCCGTTCGAGGTTGCGCACTCCCGCCTCCCGGGTGTAGTACCGGATGACCTGGAAGATCGACTTGTCGCTGAAGACGACCTTCTCCCTCGACAGCCCGTGCTCCTCCACCTTCTTCGGGACCAGGTACCCCTTGGCGATGTGCAGCTTTTCCAGCTCCGTGTACCCGGAGAGGCGGATGATCTCCATCCGGTCCTGGAGCGGCCCGGGGATGCCGTGCAGCATGTTCGCCGTGGTGATGAACAGGACGTCGGACAGGTCGTAGTCCACGTCGAGGTAGTGGTCGTTGAAGGTGCTGTTCTGCTCGGGGTCCAGGACCTCGAGGAGGGCGGACGAGGGGTCCCCGCGGAAGTCGGTGGACATCTTGTCGACCTCGTCGAGCAGGAACACGGGGTTCACCGTCCCCGCCTTCTTCAGCTGCTGCATGATCTTGCCCGGGAGCGCCCCGATGTAGGTCCGGCGGTGGCCGCGGATCTCCGCCTCGTCCCGCACGCCGCCCAGCGACATGCGGACGAACTTCCGGCCCATCGCCCGGGCGATGGACCGGGCGAGCGAGGTTTTCCCGACGCCCGGGGGGCCGACGAAGCACAGGATCGGGCCTTTCAGCTTGGAGACGAGCTTGCGGACGGCGAGGTATTCGAGGATGCGCTCCTTGACCTTCTCCAGGCCGTAATGGTCCTCGTCGAGGACCCGTTCCGCCTCGGTGATGTCGAGCTTGTCCTCGGTGCGTTCCTGCCAGGGAATGGAGACGAGCCAGTCGATGTAGTTGCGGCTGACGGTCGCCTCCGCCGACATGGGGGACATCATCCGCAGCTTCTTGATCTCCTTCTGGCACTTCTGCAGCGCCTCCTTGCCCATCCCGCGCTTCTTGACCTTCTCCTCGAGCTCGTCGAGCTCGGAGCGCCCCTCCTCGCCCTGCCCCAGCTCCTTCTGGATCGCGCGCATCTGCTCGTTCAGGTAGAATTCCCGCTGCGTCTTCTCCATCTGCTTCTTGACGCGCCCCCGGATCCGCCGCTCGATCTCCAGGACCTCGATCTCGCCCTCCATCAGGAGGAGCAGCTTTTCCATCCGTTCCTCGACGGTGTCGAGTTCCAGGACCGTCTGCCGCTCGGTCACCTTGAGCGGAAGCTGGCCGGCCAGGGTGTCGGCGAGCCGGGTCGCGTCGGCGATCGAGGCGACCTGGGTCACCAGGTCCTGGGGGACCTTCTTGCTCAACTTCGCGTAGCTCTCGAAGGAGGAGACGACGTTGCGCGACATCGCCTCCGCTCCCGGTCCGGTGAAGGGAGCCGGGGCGGTCTCCTCGACGGAAACCTGGAAGTACCGGTCGTTGGGAAGGTAGTGCAGGATCTTTCCCCGCTGCCGTCCCTCCACCAGGACCTTCACCGTGCCGTCGGGGAGCTTCAGCATCTGGATGACGTGGCTGACGGTCCCGATCCGGTGGATGTCGCTCTCCACAGGCTCGTTCGTGGAGGGGTCGATCTGCGAGGAGAGGAAGATGAGGCGGTCGAAGGACAGGGCCGCCTCGAGGGCGGCGATGGACTTGTCCCGCCCCACGAAAAGGGGAACCACCATGTGCGGAAATACGACGATGTCCCGCAGCGGGAGCAGCGGAAAGATCTTCTTGTGGTCTTCCATGGGCAAGGGCTCTCCCGCGCCGCTCAGGCGAGCTCCGCCGTTTTCCCCTGCACGATCTCCGGCGGCACCTTCCCGAGCGCGACATCCTCGTTCACGATGCACTTCTTGATGTTGGTCTGGGACGGGATCTCGTACATCACGTCGAGCATGATGTGCTCGATGATGGAGCGCAGGCCCCGCGCCCCCGCCTTCCGCTCGATGGCCTGGAGGGCGATGGCGTGCAGGGCGCCGTCGGTGAACTCGAGCTTCACGTTCTCGAAGTCGAACAGCCGCTGGTACTGGCGGACCAGGGCGTTCTTGGGCCGGGTGAGGATCTGGACCAGCGCGTCCTCGGACAGCTCGTGCAGCGTCGCCATGACCGGGAGCCGCCCGACGAATTCCGGGATCAGGCCGAACTTGATCAGGTCCTCCGGCTGGCTCAGCTCGAGCAGTTTGCCCAGGTTGCGCTCGGTGCGGGACACGATGTCGGCGGCAAACCCCATCGTCTTTTTCGAGGTGCGCCGCTCGACGATCGACTCGAGCCCCACGAACGCGCCGCCGCAGATGAACAGGATGTTCGTCGTGTCGACCTTGATGAACTCCTGCTGCGGATGCTTCCGCCCCCCCTTGGGCGGCACGTTGGCGATCGTGCCCTCGAGGATCTTCAGGAGCGCCTGCTGGACCCCCTCCCCCGAGACGTCGCGCGTGATGGAGGGATTCTCGGACTTTCGGGCGATCTTGTCGATCTCGTCGATGTAGACGATCCCCCGCTGCGCCTTCTCCACGTCGTAGTCGGCGGACTGGAGCAGGGAAAGGATGATGTTCTCCACGTCCTCCCCGACGTACCCGGCCTCCGTGAGCGTGGTGGCGTCGGCGATGGTGAACGGCACGTTCAGGATGCGCGCCAGCGTCTGGGCGAGCAAGGTCTTCCCGCTGCCGGTGGGGCCGAGCAGCAGGATGTTCGACTTCTGGAGCTCGACGCCGTCGCCGCCGCGCGCCTCGATCCGCTTGTAATGGTTGTAGACGGCCACCGAGAGGATCTTTTTCGCCCGCTCCTGGCCGATGACGTATTCGTCGAGGGTCTTCTTGATCTCCGTGGGCTTGGGGA
The DNA here is from genome assembly GCA_021802685.1 of Deltaproteobacteria bacterium. Classification (GTDB taxonomy): domain Bacteria; phylum Desulfobacterota; class Deferrimicrobia; order Deferrimicrobiales; family Deferrimicrobiaceae; genus UBA2219. The sequence goes on from JAJZRM010000068.1 coordinate 4,585, forward strand.
TGCGGCGGCGTTTCTCTTCGAGGTTCCCCTCGACCTCGTACTCTTCGGAAATGATGTCGTTGCACAGCTCGACGCATTCGTCGCAGATGTAGACCGTGGGTCCGGCGATGAGCTTGCGCACCTCGTTCTGGGCCTTCCCGCAGAAGGAACACACCAGGAGGTTCGCTTTATCGTTGAATTTGCGCGTCAAAGGGGCCTCCGTCACTCGACCAGGGGCTTGATCGTCGTGATCCGCTTGGCTACGACTTGATCGATTATACCATACGCCTTCGCCTGCTCCGAGGACATGTAGTAATCCCTCTCGGTATCAGTCGCGATACGCTCCAACGGTTGCGCCGTGTGCTTCGAGAGGATCTCGTTCAAGTGCTCCCGAAGGCGGAGGATCTCCTCCGCCTGGATCTTGATGTCGGTGGCCTGCCCCCGCGTTCCGCCCATCGGCTGGTGGATGAGGATCCGCGCGTTGGGGAGGGCCGTGCGCTTTCCGCTCGCGCCGCCCGCCAGCAGGATCGCCGCCATCGAAGCCGCCTGCCCGAGGCAGACGGTGGAAACCTGCGGCTTGATGAACTGCATCGTGTCGTAGATGGCCATCCCCGCGGTCACGACGCCGCCGGGGGAGTTGATGTACAGGTTGATGTCCTTGTCCGGATCTTCGGCCTCGAGGAACAGCAGCTGGGCGATCACGAGGTTGGCGATGTCGTCGTCGATCGGGCTCCCGATGAAGACGATCCGGTCCTTGAGGAGCCGGGAATAGATGTCGTAGGCGCGCTCGCCGCGGCTGGTTTGCTCGACCACCATGGGAACCAGGTTCATTCCGCCACCTCTTCCTTCACTTCGGCGTTTTCCAGCAGGAAGTTCATGATCTTTCGCTCCAGGAGCCGGTCGCGCAGGGAGTCGAGGCGCTCCTCGGAGCCGTACGTCTCGCGGACCTTTTCGAGGTCCACCCCCTCGACCTCCGCCATCCTCTTCATTTCGGCGTCGATCTCGGAGAAGGCGACGTCGATGTTTTCCTGCCGGGCGATCGCGTCGAGGAGCAGGCTCACCCGCACCATCCGTTCCGCGCCGGGGGCGAGCCGCTCAGACATCTTATCGACGTCCATCTTCATTTTCTTAAGGTCCACGCCCTGCGCGCCCATCCGTTCGACGGTGTCCTGGATCATCGCCACCGTCTGGCGCTTCACCAGCGTGGCGGGGACATCGAAAACGTTCCGGTCGACCAGACCCCTCCGCAGGACCTCGTCGGCCGCCTGCCGGGAGCGCGCCTCGGCTTCCGCGAGGAGTTTTTCCCGCATTTTCCCGCGCATGTCGTCCAGGCCGGTCACATCACCGAATTGCTTGACGAATTCGTCATCCAGCTCGGGGAGCTTCCTCTCCCGGACGTTGCGGACCGTAACCTCGAACGCCACCGTCTTCCCGGCGTATTTCGGGACGGGGTGCCCGGCCGGGAAGGAGATCTCGAAGGACCGCGTGTCCCCCGCGCCGACCCCCATCATCTTCTCCTGGAACTCCATCCCGAACGGGATGCCGTTTACGAGGACGATCGACACGTCGTCGTTCCGGTCCACCGTCTCGCCCCCCGAGGTCGCCGTGAACGCGAACTCCGCCAGGTCGCCGGTCTGCGCCTTGCGGCCCTCGTCGGGCAGGAACCGGGCGAAGGGGGTCCGAAGCCGCTCGATCGCCGCCGCCACCTCCTCGTCGGTCACGTTCACTTTCTCCCGGACCACGGGGATCCCCTTGTAATCCTTCGCCTCGACCTCCGGGACGACCTCGATCGTGGCGGAGAACACGAAATCGCTCCCCTCGACCAGTTTGGCGCCGTCCACGGTTCCCATGGAGAGGATCTTGATGTCCTTCTCCTTCACGACGTCTCCGAGCGACTCCTTCACCAGCCGCTCGGAAAGATCCGCCGCCACGGATTCCCGGAACAGGCGCTTCACCATGTCCATCGGGGCCTTCCCCTTCCGGAACCCTTTCAGGGGAACTCCCTTGCGAATCTCGGCGAATTCCTCCTCGATCCGGCGCGAGACCTCCTCCGCCGGGATCTCGACCGTGATCTTCCTCTCGACGCCGGAGACGGCGTCAACGCTTGTTTTCATCGTTCCCTGGCACCCCTGTGTTTTATGTAAGATAGCATCCGCCCGTTTCCTGGTGCGAGAGGAGGGACTTGAACCCTCATGGTTGCCCACCGGATCCTAAATCCGGCGCGTCTGCCATTCCGCCACTCTCGCACATGCGGAAAGGGCCGAAACGGATACTGTAAACGATTCCGTCTACGGGATCAACGGTCGGCGACGGGGTCCCTGTCCGGCAGGTACAGCGCATCGACGGCGGGCGCCTCCTGGTCGAACTGCATGCCGAAGATGTAAAACCCCTGGGGAGCGTCCGCTCCGCGGAACCAGGCCACGGTCCCCTCCACCCGGATCGGCGGTTTCCCCTCCGGAAGGATCGTGGCGTCGATCCGGTTCTGGTGGGTCATCAGCGTGTCGTACATGATGTGGATCCCGTCCGGCGCCAGCCTCGGCGTGATCACGGACATCCCCGTCGGGGAAAGGTCCTTGACCGTGCCGGTCACGGGGGAGGAAACGCGCCTGGGATCTTTTCCGCTTCGGACGGTGAAAACAACGGTAGCCACGGGGTATCGGCGCTCCTTCCTTCTCCTGTCCTTGCCGAACAGGTTCATCCGGCAGGTTCCCTCTTCTCCTCGTCGAGGCGGCGCAGCCCTTCCATCATGAGCTGCATTTCATCCATTTCGATCGTGCGAAGCTTCGTGGACTGGCCGTGCGCAATGACGAACGGCCCCTCCTGCCAGCGCAGCATTTCGTAAAAGGCCGCCTCGCCGGTGACCTTCCCCTTTTCCGCGTGGCGGAGACGCCCGTTCTCGAAGTAGATCCGCCCCTCGCCGGTCTTCCCCTTGATGCTGACGCAGGCGGTCTTCAATCCCAGGTGGAGGGTCTGCACGATGTCGGGGATGCCGAGGTTCTTCAGGTCTCCGACGACCCCCGATGCCTGGGCGCTACCGGCCCCGCCCTTCCGCCACTTCGAATCCCGGCGGATGATGTTGCGGATGCGGGCGGCCAGCACCATGAGGTCGACCGGCTTGACGAGGAAGTCCTCGGCCCCGAGATGGAGCGCGTCGACCTTGGTCTGGGGGTCGTCCTTGCCGCTGATGAAGATGAGGGGGGTTTCCCCGTACGAGGCCCCGGACTCCCGGATTTTCCTGAACATCTCGATCCCGTCCATCCCGGGCATCAGGATATCAGAAACGATCAGGTCGGGCGCGTACTTCTCGATCAGCCCCAGCGCCTCCTCGGCGCTGTCCACCGCGGCGACGTCGAAACCCTCGTTCACGAGCTTCAGCTTCAGGAGGGTGAGGTAGTCGATCTCGTCGTCCACCATCAGGATCCGGGGCTTGGGCCCCATCCCCCGGTGGAAGAACTTCCGGTCCACCACCGCGGAGAAGAGCTCGACCACCTCGGGGTCGAACTGGGTCCCCACGTTCTTGTGGAGCTCCTGGATCGCCTCCTCCTTGGTGAGGCTGCGGCTGCGGTACGGGCGGTGGGCGGTCATCGCGGCGAAGGCGTCGACCACGGCGAGGATGCGGGCGCCGATGGGGATCTCCCGCCCCTTGAGGCCGCTGGGATACCCCTTCCCGTCGTACCTCTCGTGGTGGTGGATGATGATCGGCTTGATCTTCCACGGAAAATCGACCGACTCGATGATTTTCGCCCCGTTTTCGCAATGGGACCGGACCGTCTTGAACTCCGACTCGGAGATCTCCCGCTTGCCCACGAGGATCTCGTTCTTGATCCCCACCCGGCCGATGTCGTGGAGGAGGGCTCCCACGACGATCTCGTCGATCGTCTCGGGGGGAAGCTTCATCTCTTCGGCGACCGTGCGGGCGTACTCCATCGTGATGTGGGAGTTCCCCCCGAAGAAGGGGTCGTTGATCTCCTGCAGGCCGACCATCACGTCGATGGTATCGATCAGGCATTTCTTCAGCCGCTCGAACCGTTCGTCCGCCGGCGGAGGGGAAGGCGCCTCCTGCCGGACCGCCCCCCCGCGGAGCAGCTCGAGAATCTCCCGCTGGTCGAGGATGAAGTCGGAGAAGCCGAACCGCAGGACGTCGTCGGAGCTGCGGATCGCCGTGAAGGAGGACATCACGACCACGCGGGTGTCCGGGGACGCCTTCAACAGGCGCCGCTTGAATTCCACCCCGGAGTAGTCCGCGAGGAACAGGTCCACGAGGGCGCAGTCGAGGACCGTATTCGCCGCGATCTTCAGCGCCTCGGTCCCCGACGCCGCCAGGACGACGTGGTACCCCTCTTCGCCGAGAAGTTTCGCGAGCATGTCCCGGACCGCCGGGTCGTTGTTCACGACCAGGACCGACGATGCGCCTCCCGGCAACGCGGTCACGCCGTTCCCTCGCGGACGTCGGTTCCCGTCATCTCGGGGGGAATCGGGACCGACAGGAGATTCAGGATCGTCGGCGCGATGTCCTCCAGCGCGCGGTCCGCGCGCAACGTCTTTCCCCGGGACCGGGGATCCGCGAGGATCAGGGGCACCAGGTTGGTCGTGTGCGCCGTGTGGGGCCCCCCCGTCTTCGGATCGACCATCGTCTCGGCGTTGCCGTGGTCGGCCGTCACCAGGGCGACCCCTCCGATCTCCCACACCTTCTCGACGACCTTTCGGACGTTCCGGTCCACCGTCTCGACCGCCCGGATCGCCGCGGAGAGGACCCCCGTGTGCCCCACCATGTCGCAGTTTGCGAAGTTCAGGATCATCAGGTTGTGTTTTCCCGAGCCGATCTCCGCCACGGCGCGCTCCCCCACGCCGTCCGCGCTCATCTCGGGGGCCAGGTCGTACGTGGCCACGGAAGGGGACGGGACCAGGATCCGGGATTCGCCCGGAAAGAGCTCCTCCTCCCCGCCGTTGAAGAAGTACGTCACATGGGCGTATTTCTCGGTTTCCGCGATCCGCAGGTTCCGGAGGCCCCGGTCCGCGAGCGTCCGGGCCAGGATATTGTCCATCGTCTGCGGCGGGAACGCCACGGGGAGCCCGAAACCCTCGTCGTACGCGGTCATGCAGGCGAACGCCGGCGACGGACGCTCGGAGAGGGGGAAGCGGTCGAACCCCTCCTGGGTCAACGCCCGCGTGATCTCCCGCACCCGGTCGGCCCGGAAATTGAAGCAGATGACCGAGTCGCCGGGGGAGATCCGCCCCACGGGGGCGCCGCCGCGGACGATCACCGCCGGTTCGATGAACTCATCGGTCTTTCCCGCCGCGTACGAATCCGAAACCGCGGCGGCGGGGTCCTCGTACGCCTTTCCCTCCCCGCGCACCATCGCCCGGTACGCACGCTCGACCCGGTCCCACCGGTTGTCCCGGTCCATCCCGTAGTACCGGCCCATGACGGTGGCCACTTCCCCCGTCCCGACCGCGGCGGTTTCCGCGAGGAGATTTTTCAGGTGGCCGATGCCGCTTTTGGGCGGCGTGTCGCGGCCGTCGAAGAACGGGTGGATGAACACCCGCGGGACCCCGCTCTCCTTCGCCATCCGGAGGAGCGCGTAGAGGTGGGTATGAAGCGAGTGCACCCCCCCGTCGGAAAGCAGCCCGAAGAGGTGCAGCGCCCGCCCGTCGCCTTTCGCCGCATCCATCGCGGCCCGCAGGACCGGGTTCCGGAAGAAGCCGCCCGACCGGATCGACGCCGTGATGCGGACGAGGTCCTGGTACACCACCCTCCCCGCCCCGAGGTTCAGGTGCCCGACCTCGGAATTCCCCATCTGGCCGCGCGGCAGCCCCACGCGTTCTTCCGACGCGAGATCG
>JAJZRM010000069.1 GCA_021802685.1 Deltaproteobacteria bacterium
GGAGGGACGGGCGACGACACGATAAAGAAAAGGGGCTACGGCATTAGACCGTAACCCCCAGGTTTGTTTTGGTAGCGGGGCCAGGATTTGAACCTGGGACCTTCGGGTTATGAGCGCGAGAAAAGGACTTTTCCCCTTCCCCTTTTAAATCCTATATTTCCCCGTTAATCACCCGCCAATCAACTGTTTATGCGGCTTCCCGGTTATCTATGGACTTAACGCCACTTCACGCGTATTCTACCGTTGACGGGGGAAGTATCGGGGGAAGTAGATTTTTCGGGTTAGCGGAAAGACCTTCACCTTCGACCCGAAAGGAGGCCAGGGGAAGTATGGGGGAAGCGAAAAAAACCTTCGAGCGGCACGCGACGGATTATCCCGGCGTTTTCATCCGCAAGGGAACGAACCGCATCACCGGCAAGCCGGAGGATATCTTCTACATCCGCTACCGGCGCGACGGGAAGAGGATCGAGGAGAAAGTCGGACGCGAGAAGCAGGACGACATGACCGCAGCCCGCGCGAGCAGAATCCTGGGAAAGATCATCGACCGGGAGCAAAAGCCACGGAAGGAACTGCGGGAGGCGGCCAAAGCGGCGAAGGCGGCCGAGGCCGGGAAGTGGACCTTCGATCGTCTGTGGACGGAATACAAGGCCGGACGACCAGGACAGAAAAGAAGCGCGACCGACGAATCGAATTTCACGAACTACCTCTCCCCGATCTTCGGTGCCAGGGAACCGCGACAGGTGGTCCCATTGGACGTGGACAGGCTCCGGATGAACCTCTCGAAGAAGAAGGCGGCGGCGACGGTGAAGAACGTGCTCGAACTTCTCCGACGGTTGTCGAACTTCGCCGCGAACAAGCGGCTGTGCGATCCCCTCCCCTTCCGCGTGTCCATGCCGAAGGTGAACAACCTGAAAACGGAGGACTTGAACGCGGAGCAGATGGCGCGGCTCCTGGCAGTCCTCCGCGACGGGACCGTGACAGGCAAGGACGGGAAGAAGACGATGCTTGACCGCGACGCGCGGGAGATCATGCTCCTGGCGATGTTCACCGGGATGCGCCGCGGGGAAATCTTCCGGCTGCGATGGGATGCCGTCGACTTCCGGCGCGGCTTCATCAAGTTGAGGGAAACGAAAGGCGGAACGGACTCGACGATTCCCCTACCTGACGAAGCGCGCGAACTTCTGGAACGTCGCGCCCGCCGAAAGGACTGCCCTTACATCTTCCCCGGACGATCCATCGGAAAGAAAAAGGGCACCCCGGAGCAGTTCCGACCGAAGACGGACGCATCGAAACATTTCCGCGATATCCGCAAGGCGGCGAAACTCCCCTCCGACTTCCGACCGATGCATGGACTCCGGCATGTTTTCGCGTCCATGCTCGCATCCTCAGGCGAGGTGGACCTCTACACGCTGCAACGGCTCCTTACGCACAAATCGCCGACGATGACGCAGCGGTACGCGCATTTGCGGGATGAAACACTCAAGGCGGCGTCGAACGTCGCGGGGCGGATCATCGCGGCGACGGCGGAACAGATCGTGGAGAAGGCCAAGGCGTAACATGGCCTGGGATCGTCTTAGAAAAAAGGGTGGACAACCGGGAACGATCTTTTTATTATACGAATCGACGTAGGACCTGAAGAACGGCGACAGGTCGGCACCAAGCACACACACACGCGGCTTGGATTTTCCATTCTCGCGTGGGGGTGTCCGCAATGCCGACGATTCTTCCCCGTAAAACCATTTCTCCCCTCCAACGCCATCGATACCTGAGCGGACTCCGTCAGTACGACATCGCCAAGGCGATCGGGCGACCCCCGTCCTGGTTGTCTTCAGCCGAACGGGGCATCCTCACCGTACCGGACCGCGAAGCTCGCCTCCTGTCGAAGATCCTCAAGACGTCGGTCGAGGAACTGTTCCCGAAGGGTGACTGCGGTGGGAAGAAATAGGTCCACTCCCCGCATGATCGCCGAGGCGTCCCCCGAACCTGCACGCTACATCACGGAGCGTCAGGCCGCGGCGGTCCTCGGAGTGCAACGGGGCACGCTGTCGAACTGGCGATCGCAAAGGCGCGGTCCGGCCTACTGTCGCCTGAACGGTGGTCACGTCATCAGGTACAAGCTCGCCGAGATCGAATCGTTCGCGGAGAAGTACCGCGTGGATCCAGAGGCGACGCCATGACGGACCGAGCGTACCTTCACGCGTCCATCAGCCTGTCCCTTCAGGTTGCGGAACTTTCGATTCTCGGTCAACTCCTCTTCGAGCGGATGTTCCCCCACGCTGACCACCAAGGACGCCTTCCAGGTCATCCGAAAAAGGTCAAGGCGTTGGTGGTCCCGCTGGTGGACGCCTCCACGAAGGAGGTAGAGGAACAACTCCGAAAGATGCACGATCTTGGGTTGATCGTGTGGTACGAGGCGTCCGGGGAGCGGATCATCCAGCTCGTGTCGTGGTGGAAGTTTCAGCATCGGCGATTCGCGCATCCTTCGAAGTATCCCGCTCCCGAAGGCTGGAAGGATCGCCTCCGGTTCAACGATCCCCATAATCCGAAGATCCTCGTCGAAGAGAACTGGGTGGGCCATGTCCCCGTAGGTAGACCCGAAACGGACGGATCGAAGGCACCTATACAGGACGCCTACGTAGGTCCCTATGTAGGTTCCTATGTAGGCGCCTATGAGGGGTCGGAAATTCCCCCTTCTTCTTCTTCTTCTTCTTCTGAAGAAGATCAACACCCTTTGTCCCCCGCTAAGAAACGCGAGGGGACCACGCCTCTGGGGAATGGAACGGTAACCGGATCCGAGGCCATCCCTTACGCGGAGATCGTGGCGTACCTGAACGAGGCGACGGGGAAGAAGTTCCGGCATACCGCGCCGAAGACGCGATCGTTGATCCGCGCACGATGGGGAGAAGGGTTCACGCTTCGGGACTTCGAACACGCCATCGGGACGAAGGCAGACGACTGGTCGAACGATCCGGCGATGCGCAAGTTCCTCCGACCGGAGACGATCTTCGGGAACAAGTTCGAGGGGTACGTCAACCAGAATCCCAGGGAGGACGACCGCGAACCGGACGGGAAGGGGACCGGGGGGGATAACGGCAGCGCGATCGCCAAGGACCTTCCTCCCGCGACCATTGCCGCCTTGGAAGAAGTAATCCCCCTTGGGAAGCGATCCTACGTCGGGTCGCTCGTCCTCAGCGGTCTCGCGGGAAAACGCAGCCTCGCATCTTTGCACGAGGTACTCATCCGGGAACGCATCGACCATCATCTCGTCGACAAGATCATCGACCCGCTGCGGGTTGGAGGCGAGTTGGAGGCAACGATATGACCACGATCGCCGAGCCGGGACTGTTCGACCGGATCCAGACGACGACCCTGCCGACCGGGACCATCGACGCGCTGATGGAAGTCGTCCCGGATGGGAAACGTCAGTGGATCGAAAAGATCGTCCTCGCTTCCGTCGCCAGGAACGGCAGCCTCGATGACCTGCGTCGGTCGCTCGCCTGGGAACGCCTGGACCGAGACCTCATCGCGCGGATCGTCGATTCGTTACGATCGGAGGCGGCGACATGAACGCGACGGAACCGAACGCCTGCGTCGCCACGAACTGCCACTTTCTCCGCGATGATCTCGCGCGTTGCGAGCGGGAACGCTGTCCTTTCGCCTGGCAGCGGCGCGGTTCCGAGGACCGGACGGCGAGGGAGGAAGCGGATCGGCGTACGCGGACGGAGGCAGAACGATGCGGCTAAAGGCGCGGGAAGAAAGGGAGGGGGCGGGTCAAAAGTCTACGACCCCTCGAACGATAACCGCTGCGGTAGCGTTGCTTGACCACGCGGTTCCTCGGTTGAAGCGGTACAGGGAAGGTGAACTATGACCCTCGGCGGTAACGGGAACGGTCGCGTCGCGGCTCCCCGGCACCTTCGTCCGGCGACCCGTCGCTGGTTCCGATCGGTCGTCGCCGAGTTCGAGTTGGAGCAGCATCACGTCCGGATCCTGACGCTGGCCGGCGAGAGTTGGGACAGGTGCTGCGAGGCGCGGGAGACATTGAAAAAGGACGGACTGACCGTGGTCGGGCGGTTCGGTCCGAAGGCGCATCCCTGCGTCGGGATCGAGCGGGACAGTCGCCTCGCGTTCGCGCGGTTGCTCCGCGAGCTTCAACTTGACGCTCCCCCGCCTGGCGAAACAAGAACTCCGCGAATCGGGGGAGGGTGACATGCCGAGGAAGAAATTCAGCGACAAGAGGCGGTCGACCCTGACGGACGGCCAGATGTCGTATCTGCGGACCGGCGTTTTCCCTCCCGGCGATGCGGGGATTTATTTTTTCAAGATCGACGACGAGAAGGTGAAGGCGGCGTGGGAATCCGTCGGCGCGGACCTCGTCGCCGAGTGCGTCAAGCGGTCGCCTGGGACGAGGCCGTGGGCATGGTGGCGATTCGATGCGCCGGAAACGCGGAAGCGACTCGGCGGTCGCGGAACCTTGCGGAACAAGATCGCGCTGCTCGACTTCGGGATGCCGAAGCTCGGATTGAACTGGATCATCCCGGCGGATGTTCGCGTCGGGATCAACGCGATCCCCGTCGATCCCGCGAATCCGCCTTCCTTTGAATCCTCAGCGAATTATTTAAGGCGGCTTGGGTTGCTCGCCAGCGGCGAAGAGAAGCGGCTCACCGAGGCCGACTTCGTCCCGGAAGTAGTGAAATGAGCGGGAAGGGCCGGACATGTTCCCCGGAAACCCGCTCGAAGATCAGCGCGGCGCTGAAGGGAAGAACGCTTTCCGCCGAACACCGCGCGGCGATGAAGGGGAAGAGTCTGTCCCCTGAGATCCGCGCGAAGATCAGCGCGTCTATGAGCGTGGCTTCCAAGGGGAACACCAGCGCACGGACTCACGGGATGGGGGGATCCACAACGTACAGAACATGGTCAGGGATGGTCCAACGGACGACCGACCCCGAAAGCATCAACTGGAAGTACTACGGCGGCCGTGGGATCACCTGCTGTCGGCGGTGGCGGGATTCATTTGTGATGTTCCTCAACGACATGGGAGAACGTCCTCCGGGCATGACGTTGGATCGGATCGACAACGACGGGAACTACGAACCGGGCAACTGCCGGTGGGCCACTCGAAAGGAACAGGAAGCAAACAAGCGTCCATCAAATTACTCGGCGGCGGTCTCCGTGGGAAAAAAGTTGGAAGAAGGCGGATCCGCACAGCAGAATGGCTCCATTGCGATCCCCGGAGGAGGCGATCCGTGACGCAGAAAATTGATCGCGCAGCACTCTTGCAGAACTTCGCGGACGCGGCGGGTGCGTTGACCGAATCCGCATTGAACGAATTGAACCCGGAAAAGAGGGCGATCCTCGGGCAAGTCCTTGCAAGCGGGAAGGCGAGTATGCGCCTGACCGTGGGCCTCTCCCCACTTAAAATCGTCGGCACCTTGCATCATGCGGTTGACCGAACCATGCCGCCAGAGGTGTTGTTCCGGATCGACGGCAACGACTCGCCTTCGGAGGCGACAAATTGATTAACGCGGCGGGGTGGCTTCGCTTGAGTGCGCTGTCCGAACTCCGTCGCGAACCTGACCACGGGGTGCTGTGGGCGGCGGAGGCAACGGACGTGACGATCATCACGGGAGATAAAAATCATGAAATATAAAAAGTTGCTTCAGCAGAGGGCCGATCTTCGCGATCAACTCGCCGCACTCCACGCAAAGGTCGCGAGCGGAAAGGCGACGAAAGAGGATGACGCCGCCGCGAACACCATCCAAGGGAAAATCGAGACGTGCTCCGCGCAAATCGACCGGGAGGAATCCCAGTTCAACAACGGCCGTCCGTTGCCTCCGGCGCGGTTGCCGGGCGGTCCGTCCGGGTCGCGTTCCGCCGGGTCCGACGACGATGGTGGCTTCAAGGGCGGCGTCGGCGAATTCATGGCGGCGTTGTTCCGCAAGTCGCGCGGAGAAGGACTCGACCCGCGCCTCGGAGCGCTCCGGGTGCAGATGGCGATCAACGAGGGCGTCGGTTCCGAGGGCGCGTTCGCGGTGCCGGAGGCGTTCACTTACAAGGCGTTCACGGAAGACCTGATGGACACGGTGCTCTTGCAATCCTGCGACCGTGTGGAAATGAAATCCAACCAGCTCAACGTCCCGTGCTACCAGGACGATTCCCACAGCGCGTCGGCTCCGTTCGGGATCGACTGGAGCATGATTCCCGAGAGCGGGAGTTTCGGGAACGCGCAGACCCTTCCGTTCAGGAAGATGAACCTCACCGCGAGGAAGGCGGGAGCGCTCTTCTCCGCGTCGAACGAATGGCTCGGCGACGCGGACCCCGCGATGCGGGACCGGCTGGATGCGATCTTCCGGGCGAGCCTCCGGTGGTACGTCGAGTCGCTGATGTGGAACGGGAGCGGAGCAGGTCAGCCGCTCGGAGCGCTCGTCGGCGGCGGGTTCGTCTCGGTCCCGAAGGAAACGGGACAACTCGCGAACACGATCCAGACCGAAAACGTGCTCGCGATGTGGGCGCGGCTCCGTCCCGGATCGCATGCGCGGGCGATTTGGTGTGCGAACCAAACCGCGTTCCCGCAGTTGGGAACCTTGTCGGTCGGCGTCGGCACGGCAGGGATCGTGACCTCGCTCTTGCAGACCAACGCGGGAAGCGGGATCGCGGGGGCACCAGCGACGGCGATGCTCGGAAGACCGCTGTACCTTTCCGAACACCTGCCGATCGTCGGCGACGCGGGCGACCTCGTGCTGCTCGATCCCTTGCTCTACCTCCTCGGGGACCGCAAGCAGATCACGATGGACGCCTCGCCGCACGTGAGGTTCCAGTACGACGAGACGACCTTCCGGGTCAGCGCGAGGTTTGACGCGCAACCGGCGGTCGCGACTCCGCTGAACCCGGCGCACGGCGACACGTGCGGATGGCTCTGCAAGATCGCGGACAGGGCGTAGTGGTCCGAACCTTCACATGGGGGGCGGCTTCGGCCGCTCCCTTTTTCCACGGTGTATCGCGGCGACGAGCCGCTTTACATACCTCCCCTCGGGGCGGTTTTTTGTGCTGCATTCACCCCGGCCTCCTACCGGTCGTGTGGCCGACCGTGGGATCGAGTCCCAAAAGTTCCCTCGTGCGCCGGGGCCGTTCTTCGGGACGGGTAATTCGAGCGGAAAGGGAGCACGCCGCAGGGACGGGGGGCGCTTCGGCGTCCCCCTCCCGGATCTTCAACTCAAAGGAGGGGACGCGATGGAAGGGATGAGCGCGAAGCGGACAAGGACCAGGACTCCGTGTTCGTTCCCAGATCGACGATCCCCTTCCCGACCGTACCGAAGGATACCCTCCGCGCCGCATGAAGCCACTGGCAGCCTCAAAACGAGCTGCTGACCGTGGCACGACCCGCGTCGCCTCGCGCCTGGGCGGTATGGTCATTCGCGACGCTTGAAAGGTTCGCCTCGCCGCAGTCGGTGAGATTCGGCGGATCCCCCTCCGGCGATCGCCGCCTCAGCAATTCCCGCGAGGTCGCCTTGACGATCAAGATGTGCCTCGAAAGATCGGTCAACGGTCGCGGGAAGCTCGGTCCGAAGCTCCTCGCCGACTTCTACGTCCGGGAGATCCCCTGGGATGCGCTTTCCGACCGGGAACGGAGGACCATCCGAAAGACGGAACGGTTGTTCAAGGCGGAACTCATTCGGACGGGATTCCTCCCCCCGCCTTCCCCCCGATGAAGAGGCGCGACGAAAAGGTCCATGTCCTGAGCGGCGACCGGGGGATCGTCGCGGCGGTCCTGCTCCAGGCGTTAGCGGATGTTCGGGAGGGAAATCCCCGCCTCGCGGCTCCGGCGGCGGCGTGGATCCACTCCGATTGCGAGGATCATCCGCTCGCGTTCCTGAAAATCTGCGAATCGCTCGACCTCGACCCGGCGGCGGTCCGGCGTTCGGCGCGGAACGGGGCGGGGCGACGGCTCCGGGAGGTGGGCTTCCTTACAGCGATAATCTAAATCGCACTCCGCACTCAATGAAGAGGACGCGAATACCAATAAAGCCGTCCATCGGTCTGCCTCTTCGTGACAAACCGAAACACCTTCTCTCTCCTGAGTGGAATAATCCATGGATGGTAGGAAACCACGATAGCAATGTCTGCGCCTGAAAGTCTGACCCCGTCCCCAATAGAAAAAAGGTCTCCTATCGTTATCGTGAATCTTTCGTCCATGGAAAGCCGATGATTGGTCCATTCAGAGCGGGCCAACTGAGCCTTGAAATCAGGTTCGATATTTTGGTCCATCTGCGCCGGTTCAGTAACCACTCGGCCAAGACCCACATATACGTTCAAACCTTCAAGGGGAATGAAACTCATATTTGTGATGGTGAAGGAGGAAGAGAATGGATTTGATGGATCGACAGGGCCAGATGGGTCAACAATCGGCCTGGGAATAAGAGTTAAAACCGCTATTGCGGCTCCTAAAATCGTCGCCGTCCCAAGGATTAAACCAATTAGCGGAATCCGCTTTTTAGTTTGTATTGCCGTTATTTTTCGTTTACTCATTTTCCGTCTGGATCCCGGAGGACCACCGGGCATCCCTTCTTTGGCTTCGAGATGCGTGGGGGCCAAGGCGTGGCTATTGGAATATACGTTCGATTACCGGTCCATATTGAGTGTAGATAGTCGCGAGGGAAGCAATAACCTGAACTGAATCTTTGAAGGATGTCCAGACGGTCTTGGCGACCGTCGATTTTTTCTTCGTGGTCGCTTGTTCGGCCAGGAACGAAAGGTGCTCAAGCAATTCGTTGCGTTTGTGATCTTCCAAGTCCTTGGCGGCGAGAATGGCCTCCGCGAATTCCTTGAATGCCTTGGAAGCCTCGTCGTTACCTCCTATCGTCATGCTGCGCATAGCAACGTTCAATTTTTCGATATTGCCAGTATTAATGGCCCCGACGATGCTTCTGTCAACCTTGATGTTGTTCACAGTAGTGGAACCATGCAGATGAACCGGCGCAGGGGGAACCTGCTCACGCGGATGGAAACCGGGCGGAAGACCCGCAATGCTTTCCATCTCTGCAAGCAGATGGTTTTCCCTGCGGACCAAGGCCGCGTCTTCTTCCGCAAGAATGCGATGAAGTATTTCATAACAATGAAGGCAAAAGGGATTTCCTCCAACAGACCAAATCGCGTCCCTGTCACACTGGCCACATTTCATCCGGATTATTCCCCCTTGGAATATCATCCTCTTTGGGGGACCCCTGCACAACGCGAAATGTAATACCTGCGGTGGATCCTCACCGGGAAAGATTAACGGTCCTGAGAATAATTATTGGAGGTCGCCTTTGCGAATATACTCATTCTCATGGGTGTCCTGCGTCTTCGGTTTCGAGACAAGATAATCGAGGTTCCGGCTGAGAAAGCCAAACGCGGAGGTATTCGTTGGCCGTCGGCAGCCAAGACGGCCTCAGGAGTAGCACCTGGCGAGCTTGGGGAGACGAGAAAAAAGGGGATGTGTACATTTCCCGGCGCGGTACCGGGGGGATAATCAAAGTCAGCATTCATCGCGATGGCAACTGTCAGATCGGTTTCACGCAGGAGTACGAAAATATCGCCAAGGAGCGATTTCCAGATTTCGAGTCCCGACATTGGAAGAAATGGAAAATACCCGATGAACCGCTCGTGAGGGTTCTACAGATCGTCGTGCCTAATTCGGAACTGCGGGCATTCCCCTCGAAAGAAGAGAAACAAACGACGTGGATTCCGTCCCCTCCCCAAGACTCGGTGTCGGTCGTTACCATATTCATCAAGAAACCCAACGCCGAGGATGAGGTGTGGCCGGGTGCCGCCGAGGGAATTAAGCCGTTGGGAGTGATCCCGTCGGAAAATCGCATCGCCTGGGCGGTCTACTCGGATAATCCGATCGACGACAATCTCAGGGAATTTATTGCGCGCCATCGGTTGATGGTGGCGAACAGACCAAAGGCGGCCAGCGCACCGCGTGGGCCAGAGACGAGGATGGTGATATGGGGCGCTCGTGATGAACATTGCCTGTTCTTGGTTGAGTATGCCTGGGATCCTCCTTAAGGAAGAACAGGGGAAAGAAGGCTGGACGGGGGAAGTACCGGGGGAAGCAACCCTTCCCCGATCCGGGACAAAAAAGAAGGGGAACCGCAACTACGCGATTCCCCTTTGTTTTTTTGGTAGCGGGGCCAGGATTTGAACCTGGGACCTTCGGGTTATGAGCCCGACGAGCTACCGGACTGCTCCACCCCGCGTTATGAACTAAAAAGTATATGCGCCTCCTGCGAACATGTCAAACGCATTCCCCCTGTTATTTTCCGAGCCCCTCCCCTCTCCGCATCCGATCGTCGAACCCGTCGCCCTCTGG
>JAJZRM010000070.1 GCA_021802685.1 Deltaproteobacteria bacterium
CCTCCGAGCCCGACATCCTGCTGTACGACGAGCCCACGACGGGGCTGGACCCCATCATGGCCGACGTCATCAACGACCTGATCGTCTCGCTGCGCGGGCGGCTGGGAGTCACCTCCATCACCATCACCCACGACATGGCGTCCGCCTACAAGATCGCGGACCAGATCGCCATGCTGTACAAGGGGAAGATCGTCGAAACGGGAACCCCGGAAGAGATCCGCAACACGGCGAACCCGGTGGTCGCGCAGTTCGTGCAGGGCAGGGCCCGCGGCCCCATCACCGACGAGAACGAGGAGTTCGTCCGCTTCGTCCGCTTGAGGGAGGAGGCGGAGGGTCCGGACAAGCCCCGATGACGCGCGCGACGCCCGGAGGCCGCACGATTCGGAAGCGCGGTCCGCGGGCGGTGATATATTATTTCCGTCTTTCGGCTTTGCCGGAACGAAAGACAAGGGGGAGGGGCGTAGATGTCAAGGGAAGCCCGGGTCGGGATCTTCGTCCTGCTGGGGCTCGTCGTCCTCACGTACTTCACGTTCCGGGTCAGCAAGTGGGGGCTGATCGCGGAGAAGGGGTACAAGCTCACGGCCGACTTCGACTCGGTGGCGGGGCTGGAGCCCAAGTCGGACGTGAAGATGGCGGGGGTGCCGATCGGGAAGGTCGAAGAGATCCAACTGGTCGGAAACCGCGCGCGGCTGGTCCTGCGGATCCGCCCGGAATACCGCATCCCCGCGGACTCGACGGCCTCCATCCGGACGCAGGGGCTCCTCGGGGAAAGCTACGTGGAAATGATCCCGGGGAAGGACGCCCAGCGGTTCCTTCCCGCCGGGGGGCAGGTGGCCAGAACACAGGCGCCGACGAACCTCGACGACGTCGTGCGGAAACTGGGCACGATCGCGGAGGACGTCCGGCGGGTCACGGCGAGCCTCTCCGAATCCTTGGGGACGGAAGAGGGGAAGCAGGCGATCAAGGACATCCTGCAGAACGTCCGGGCCACCACGGCCACCTTGCGGACGGTCGTGACGGGGAACGAGCAACGGTTCGACCGCATCCTGGCGAATATCGACCGGCTGTCCGCGGACCTCTCCGACATCTCTTCGGCGAACAAGGAGAACGTGCGCGTCGTCATCGCCAACCTGCGGGACTTCTCCACGACGCTCAAGGAAGAGGCCCCCGGGCTGATCGCCAAGCTCGAGAAGATGGGCGAGGGGGTCGGCAACGTGGTGGCGGACAACCGGGAGAACCTGAAGGAGAGCATCCAGAACCTGAAGACCGCCTCCGCGAAGCTCGACAACACCCTGGACTCCGCCGGGAAGGTCATGGCCAGGATCGAGCGGGGAGAGGGGACCCTGGGGATGCTCATCAGCGACAACACCGCCCACAACTCCATCACGGAAACGCTGGAGGGGATCAACAAGTACGTCCGCAAGTCGGAGACGCTGAAGACCTTCATCGACTACCGGCTCGAATGGCAGGAACGCCCCTCGGAGTACAAGCATTACGTCAATCTGCGGATCCAGCCGACGGCCGACAAGTATTACCAGTTCGGCGTGGTGGACGATCCGCGGGGACGTTTCACCTCCAACACCTCGACGGTGATCACGACCCCGCCCGGCACGGCCACGACGACCGTGGAGGAAAAGTACGACGACAAGTTGAAGTTCACCGCCCTGATCGCGAAGCGCTTTTTCGGGTTCACGGCGAAAGGGGGGGTGATCGAATCCACTGGCGGCGTCGGGTTCGATTACGAACTGCTGAAGGACCGCCTCACCGTGGGGGCGGATATCTACAACTTCTCCCGGAAGGACCTGCCGCCGCATTTGAAGGTGTACGGGAACTATGATATCGTCAAAAACTTTTTCGTGACGGGCGGCGTGGACGATGCGCTTACGGACGAGAGGGATCTCCGGACGCTGTTCCTCGGGTTCGGCATCAAGTTCGCCGACGAGGACATCAAGACCCTCTTCGGGGCCGTTTCCATCAGACCGTAAGGAAAGGCGAATACCATGGCGAGGATCCACAGGGCGATCGTGAGCGTTTCCGACAAGGGCGGCGCGGCGGATTTCTGCCGCGCGCTGACCCGGCTGGGGATCGAGATCTACGCCTCCGGCGGGACGGCGAAGCTCCTGAGGGAGAAGAAGGTCCCGGTCCGGCTCATCGAGGAGTACACGGGTTTCCCCGAGATGCTCGACGGCCGCGTGAAAACCTTGAACCCGATGATCCACGGGGGCCTTCTCGCGCTCCGGGAAAACCGGGAGCACATGAAGACCATCGGGAAGCACGGGATCGTCCCGTTCGACATGGTGGTGGTCAACCTCTATCCTTTCGAGGCGACGATCGCGCGCCCGGGGTGCTCCAGGGAGGATGCGATCGAGAACATCGACATCGGCGGGCCGTCGATGCTGCGCTCCGCCGCGAAGAACTGCCAGTCCGTGGCCGTTGTGTGCGACCCGGCGGATTACGGCGACATCCTGGGCAAGCTGAAGAAGGGCGCGGGAAACCTCGACGGGCGGACCCTCGCGGAGCTCGGGCGGAAAGCCTTCGCCCTGACGGCGCGGTACGACGCGGCGATATCCAACTATCTCGGCGCGGGGGAAGGGGGGAAGGATCCGTTCCCGGTCACCTTCAGCGCGCAGTGGAGGAGGCGGCAGTCCCTCCGCTACGGGGAGAATCCCCACCAGTCCGCCGCCTTCTACGCGGATATCGTCCTGCCCGGAGAGCCGACGCTGGGCGGCGCGGTCCAGCTCCAGGGGAAGGAGCTCTCCTACAACAACATCGTGGACATCGACGCGGCCCTGCAGCTCGCTCTCGAGTTCCCCGTCCCGGCCGCGGTCATCATCAAGCACACGAACCCTTCCGGCGTCGGCACCTCGAAACGCCGCCTTGCGGACGCCTTCAAGAAGGCCCGGGAGTGCGATCCCGTGTCCGCCTACGGCGGCGTCCTGGGGTTCAACCGCCCGGTGAACGGGGAAACGGCGCGGGAGGTGGCCTGCACCTTTTTCGAGGCGGTCATCGCTCCGTCCTACGACAAGGAAGCGCGAAAGGTCCTCTCCGCCAAGGCGAACCTCCGGGTGCTTTCGACCGGGGGAGAGTTCCGGTGGTCCGACGCCCGCGCCGTGGAAATGAAGAAGGTGAGCGGGGGGCTTCTCGTGCAGTCGACCGACCGGCACGTCCTCGACCCGGGGGATCTCAAGGTGGTGACCCGGCGCAAGCCCACGGAAGACGAGCTCGATGCGCTCCAGTTCGCCTGGAGGGTGTGCAAGCACGTCAAGTCCAACGCCATCGTGTACGCGATGAAGGACCGCACGGTGGGCGTGGGGGCGGGGCAGATGAGCCGCGTGGACTCTGCGAAGATCGCCGTCATGAAGGCGAACCATCCCACGCAGGGGACGGTGGTCGCCTCGGACGCGTTCTTCCCCTTCCGGGACGGCCTCGACGTGGCCGCGAAGGCGGGCGCCACGGCCGCGATCCAGCCGGGCGGCTCCGTCCGGGACGCCGAGGTGATCGCCGCGGCGGACGAGCACGGGATGGCGATGGTCTTCACCGGCGTGCGGCACTTCCGGCACTGATAGGAAAGAGGTTCGAGGGGGGAGAATGGGACTTTCGGTTCTCGTGGTGGGCGGCGGCGGCCGGGAGCACGCCCTGGCGTGGAAGATCGCCCGCAGCCCGCTCGTCTCGAAGATCTACGCCGCGCCGGGGAATCCCGGGATCGCGGAACACGCCGAGTGCGTGGCGATTGCGGCGGACGACCTCCAGGGGCTTCGCGGTTTCGCGGCGGCGAAGAAGATCGACCTCACCGTGGTGGGCCCGGAGGCGCCCCTGGCGGGGGGCCTCGCCGACCTGCTGACGGCGGAAGGGCTCCTGGTGTGCGGCCCGGACCGTTCGGGGGCGCGGATGGAAGGGTCGAAGGTCTTCATGAAGAATATCCTCCGGAAATACGGAATCCCCACCGCCGATTTCCGGGTGTTCGACGACTACGACGAGGCGGAAGCGCATGTCCTGACGCGGAAGCTGCCCGTGGTGATCAAGGCCGACGGCTTGGCGGCGGGGAAAGGCGTGGCCGTGGCGCAGACCTACGAAGAGGCGGTGTCGTTCCTCCGGGACGTGATGGAGCGCCGCGTCTTCGGTTCCGCCGGAGACCGGGTCGTTGTCGAGGATTGCCTCTCCGGCGAGGAGGCGTCGTACATCGTCTTCACCGACGGGACCAAGGTGGTCCCGTTGCCGTCCTCCCAGGACCACAAGCGGATCGGCGACGGCGACACGGGCCCCAACACGGGGGGGATGGGCGCGTACTCCCCCGCCCCGGTCGTGACGCCGAAGGTCGAGGAGCGGGTGATCCGGGAGATCTTCGAGCCGCTGCTCGCGGGATTGCGCTCGGAGGGGATCTCGTACCGCGGCATCCTGTACGCGGGGCTCATGATCGAAAACGGCGTCCCGCGGGTCCTCGAGTTCAACGTCCGGTTCGGCGACCCGGAGGCCCAGCCGCTCTTCCTGCGGCTTTCGAGCGATCTCGTTCCGCTGCTCCTCCAGTGCGCGCAGGGGAAGATCACCGACGCGAAGATGGAGATCGACCCCCGCCCCACGGTGTGCGTCGTGATGGCCTCCGGCGGGTACCCGGGGGCATACGCCAAGGGACATCCCATCGAGGGGATCGCGGAGGCGGAAGGCGGGGAAGGCGTCGTCGTGTTCCACGCCGGGACGGCGATTTCGGACGGACGGCTCGTGAACAACGGCGGCCGGGTGCTCGGCGTCACCGCGATCGACGACACGCTCAAGGGGGCGATCGCCCGCGCGTACCGGGCCGTCGACGCGATCCACTGGGAAGGCGCCTACTTCCGGAGCGACATCGGCAGGAAGGCGATGGGGAGGGGGGCGGCGTGATGGAGCCCAAGGTGCTGATCCTCATGGGTAGCGCTTCCGATGCCGATACGATGCGGGGAGCGGCGGAAGTCCTCGAAAGCTACGGGATCCCGTACAAGTTGACGGTCTCCTCGGCCCACCGCACGCCCGAACGGACCCGTTCCCTCGCGCGGGACGCCGAGAAAGAGGGTTATTGCGTCATCATCGCCGGCGCGGGGGCGGCCGCGCATCTCGCCGGGGCCGTGGCCGCCGAAACGGTGCTCCCCGTGATCGGGGTGCCGCTTTCCGGGTCGGCGCTTTCCGGGTTCGACGCGCTCCTCTCCACGGTCCAGATGCCGGCGGGCGTCCCGGTGGCCACGGTGGCCATCGGGAAAGCGGGGGCGCAGAACGCCGGGCACCTCGCCGCGCAGATCCTGTCGCTGCTGTCGAAGGAACTCCGCGAGAAGGTCCGCGCCCGCCGGAAGGACCTCGCCGACTCCCTGGAAGATTCCGCAAAAGGGTTTTCATGATTTTCCTGTCGCCCGAATGCTTCCCCTGTCTCCTCCGCCAGGCGGACCTCGCCGCGCGGGCTCAGAAGGCCGGCGACGAAGCGCGGGTCGCCATCGCGGCCAAGGTCTGCGCGATGATGCGCGACCTTCCCTCCCGGAAGGAGATCCCCGCGGAGACCGCCACGCGGCTGCAGGCCCTGCTGCGCGAAACGCTCGGGACGGACGACCCGTTCGGGCCGATGAAGGAGCGGCATCTTTCCCGCTTCGGGGACATGGCGAAATGGGCCGAGGGCCTCGTGGCCGCGTCGCCGGATCCGTGGGCCGCCGCCGTGTGGATGTCCGCCTTCGGCAACATCATGGATTCCGGCATCATCGAACAGGAAGACATGGACCGGGAGATCGCGTCGATCGCGGCGGGGATCCGGGAGTTCCGGCTTCCCGCCCGGTTCCGTTCGCTCCTCCTCGCGGCGGACCGGATCGGCGTCCTCCTGGACAACGCCGGGGAGGCCGCCTTCGACGTGCCGCTCCTTTCGCTCCTGGCCTCGCGCGGAAAATCGTTCTGGATCGGGGTGAAGGGCGGCCCGGTCATCGACGACCTGACGCGGGACGACGCGGAGCGGCTGGGGCTTTCCGCCTTCGGCGAGATCGTATCGAACGGGAACCGCGGGGTGGGCACCGTCCTGGAACTCTGCCCGGAGCCGTTCCGGGAACGCCTCGCGTCTTCCCGCCTGATCCTTTCCAAGGGGCAGGGGAACTTCGAGACGCTGGTGGGGCGCGTCCCCAACGCGTATTACCTCCTTCGGTGCAAGTGCCCCGTCGTTTCCCGGGCCGTGGGGCGGCCGGAAGGGGAATCCCTCATACTGGACGCGGAAGGGAGGCACGCGGAATGACCCGCCTGGTCCGGTTGGATGCGGAACGGCTGGTGTACCTCCCGCCGGAAGTGATCGTCTCCCTTCGGGACGGGGGGGTGGTGATCTGTCCGACCGACACCTTGTACGGACTCGCCGTGGACCCGCTCTCCGGGGCGGGCCTGTCCCGCCTGGTCACCGCGAAGAGCCGCGACCGGGGGAAACCGATCCCGTTGCTCCTGTCCGGGGCGGGAGAGGCAGGGCGCTGGGCCCGTTACGTCCCGGAAGCGGCGTCCCGTCTGATGAAGCGTTTCTGGCCGGGCGCGCTCACCTTGGTATTGCCCGCGGAACCGGGGATCCACCCCGCTGTCACCGGGGGGGGCGACACGGTGGGCCTTCGCGTCCCCGACCACCCGATTCCCAGGGCGCTGGCGAGGGGCGTTTCCGGGGCCATCACCGGGACGTCCGCGAACCGCGGCGGAAATCCGGGGGTATGGAACACCCCCGAGGAAATCGTCCGCGAATTCACCGGGGAGGTGGATTGGATCCTGTGGGACGGCCCGGCCGCATCGCCCGGTTCGACCGTGGTCCGGATGACGGACGAGCATCCGGTGCTGCTGCGGGAAGGGGCCATCCCGTTCCGCGCCATCACGGAATTCCTGGAGAAGGAGTGACCGCCGCATGGCCGACGTGAAACCGTTCCGAGGGATCCGTTACGATGTCGGCCGCGTGGGCGAACTGTCCCGCGTGGTGGCCCCGCCGTACGACGTCATCTCCCCGGAGGAGCAGGAGGCCCTGCACCGGCGCCACCCGCGCAACATCGTGCGGATCGACTTCGGCATGGCGCGGGACGGCGACGGCCCGGGGTCGGACAAGTACGCCCGTGCGGCGGGCTGGTACCGTGGATGGCTCTCCGACGGGACGCTCGTGCGCGACGCCGTTCCCTCCCTTTACTATTACGAGCAGGAGTTCACGATCGCGGAGAAGAAGACTTTCGTGCGGAAGGGGTTCCTCGGGGCCCTCCGGTTGTCTCCCTTC
This sequence comes from Deltaproteobacteria bacterium, assembly GCA_021802685.1. GTDB lineage: Bacteria > Desulfobacterota > Deferrimicrobia > Deferrimicrobiales > Deferrimicrobiaceae > UBA2219. The sequence goes on from JAJZRM010000070.1 coordinate 7,229, forward strand.
GGGGAAGGGGTGGTGTTCCCCCACGAGCGGACCCTCTCCAAGCCGAAAGAGGACCGGCTCGCCCTGATGCAGGCGACGGACGCGCACATGAGCCCCGTATTCGGGCTTTTCTCGGATCCCGGAAACGAGGTGCTGGGCGGGCTGCGCGCCGGGATGGCCGCCGCCCCCGACCTGGCCGCCGTCGACGACCTGGGCGTGCGGCACCGCGTCTGGACGGTATCCCAGCCGAAGGCGATCCATGCCGCCGTCGCGAAGATGGCCGGCAAGGGAGTGTTCATCGCCGACGGCCACCACCGGTACGAGACCGCGATCGCGTTTCGGGACGAGATGCGCGCGAAGCACGGGGTGAATCCCGGCGCGGCGTACGAGCATGTGCTGATGTTCCTGTGCAACATGGACGACGAGGGGATCGTCATCCTTCCGACGCACCGGGGGATCCATTCCCTTCCGGATTTCTCGGCGGAACGGTTCCTTTCGAAGGTCCGCGCGATCCTCCCGGTGGAAAGCGGGGACGGGTCGCCCGAGGACGCGATGAGGGCGGTGGAGACGGCCGGCGCCAAGGGTAAGGCCATCGGCTGGACCGCGGACGGAAACCGGTTCCACGTGGCGACCTTCCCGGACCTTCCGCGGTTCTGCGAAAGGCACCTGGGGAATTTCCCGCCGCCGCTTCGATCCCTCGACGTGGTGCTGCTCCATGGGTTCCTGCTCGAGCAGGTGCTCGGCATCTCCGCCGAGGCGGTGACGGCGGGGCGGCATGTGAAATATTACAAGGATCCCGCAAAGGCGGCGAAAGACCTGTCCACCGGCGCGATCCAGGCCGCCTTCTTCCTGAACGCGGTGACGATCCCGGAATTCCGCGGCGTGTCCCTCTCGGGGCACGTCCTTCCGCAGAAGGCCACCTTTTTCTACCCGAAGATCGGCACGGGGCTGCTCATCTTCCCCGTGGGGGTGGATGACCGCGTCCCCGGGTAATCGCCCCGTTTCGGGCTCCGCGGGGCCCCCCCGCCTGTCGATCCGGCAGCCGGAAGCGGGAGGTTACCGTTTTTCGATCGATTCCGTCCTGCTCGCCGGCTTCGCCGCTCCCCATTGCCGCGGAACCGTCCTCGACCTGGGGACGGGATGCGGAATTCTCCTGCTCCTCCTCTCAAAGCTTTCGACGGAGACGGTTTCCGGCGCCGGCGTGGAGCGCCAGGAGGAACTTCTCGCCTGTGCCCGGGAAAATGTCCGGGCAAACGGTTTCGAGGATTCGCTGCGCGCCGTGGAGGGCGATTTCCGCGGGGAAATTCCGGGTGTCGAACGGGGAGCTTTCGACCTGGTGGTGTCCAATCCGCCGTATGGGCGGCTGGGCCGGGGGCGGCGCAACCCGGATCCGGGCAAGGAGGCGGCCAGGCATGAAGTGGCATGCTCCCTTCCGGAGCTGTTCGCCGCCGCCCGGCGATACCTGGCTCCCCGGGGGCGGTTCGCGCTGATCCTTCCGGCGGATCGTTTGCCCGAGATCATGGATTGCGCCCGGCGGGAAGGGTTGCGGGGGGAGTCGTTCCGCGCGGTCCGCCCCCGCGAAGGGTCACCCCCGAACCGGATCCTCTATTGCGCTTCCCGGGAAGGAAGCGGCGCCGCGCGCGCGCTTCCTCCCCTGGTTCTCCACGGGGTGCGGGAGAAATACTGCCCCGAGGTGGAGCGGATCTGCCGCCTCTTCCGCTGAGGCGGAAGCCCTACTCTTCCCTGGGACGCAGGCGGCGGGAGATGGCCCGCAGACTTTCCCGCATCTCCGGATCGGCCACATCGGACAGCCCTTCCGGATCGGGGGAAGCGGCATCGGGCGGCTCCTCCGAGGGGGCGGGTCCATTCGCTTCCGGGAGAGGGACGGTTCCCACCGCGAACCGCAGGTCGGAGACGGGATTCTTCGGTCCGGCCGCACCGGCGATCTTCGACAGCAGCGCCGGTTTGCAGAGCTGGAGTTCCTGGGCCCAGGCGTGGTTGGGCACGGTGATGGTCAGCACTCCGTTGCGAAACCTCGCAGGCGCCGTCCTGGACGCCAGCAAAGGCCCCGCGATCCCGGGCCACGCCTTGTGAAGGGAGACGAGGAGGGCCACCTGGGGGAGGTCGAGGGACGCCAGGTACCGCTCCAGGTCGGCGGAGAGGGGAACCGGCCCCTTCCGGGTCACGTTCGCACCCGGCGCCTCCGCCGGATCATGCCCCCTGCGACCTGTCCCAGCACGGCGCAGGCGAAAAAGGCCGGGATCGCCCACTCCGTCACGTGGTTGGACCATCGCAGGTACGCGATCAGCGGGACGGAGAGGTGGACATAGAAAAACCATGCGGGAGAAAACTTCCGGTACCCCTCGCGGACGTATCCCAGGGGGATGTTGACCGCCAGCGCGGCCGCGCAGATGAGGACCATGGGACCGTAAACGGGCGCGGGAAACGGGAAGAGGGTGGCTGCGGTCATGCAGTCCATTATAATGGATTCCTGTTATGACCCACGATTCGTCCCAGGAGATGATCCTCGTCTTCCGCGGCACCCACCAGGTGTTGTCCGCCGAGAAGCGGCTGAAAAAAGGCGGGGTGTCGATGCGCCTGATCCCCGTTCCTCGGCGCCTGACCTCCGACTGCGGCCTGGCCATCCGGATTCCTTTGAAGGAAAGGGACCTTGCCCGGGAGGTCCTCTCCGCCTCGCGGCTCCTCCCGGTTTCCGTCCACATCCCCCGCGGGGACGGAGAGTACGACGCCGCCTCCCTGTGACCGCCTGCCTTGAAAAAAAACCAAAGTTTTTCCCTTGCCGATCCGATAAGACGAACAGGGAAGGGGATGGCCGGAACCGCCGCGGGACGGGGGCTTCATCGGCCGATACTGTTCGTTGACATGACGGGATTTTGTAGATATTATACACACTTCCATAATTTTTTCGGGAGGTAGGGTGGCGAGACAAACCATGGGCATTTCGGCCGGAGCGTTCCTCCTGTTGCTTCTGGTCGAGGTCCCGATAAACGCGCAACCCGTAG